>NZ_JBPYDC010000015.1:0-76449 GCF_051847575.1 Psychrobacter sp. 1U2 | reverse complement strand
AAAGGACTGAGTCCTGTGCAATACAGAACTCAGTCCTTGTTATAAAATAAACCGTCCAACATTTGGGGGTCAGTTCATTCTAAGTGTTTAGAGTGGGGTTTTCGATTATGAGACAAGGGGTGTTATTGCAGCTTTTACTCTTGACTGGGCTCGGTCGCATCGTCTATCGGGTTGATAGGCCCTTGCATTAATTCAGGTTCATCATCGACTTTGTCTTTTTCGCTAATAATATCATCGCCGTTGCTAGCTAATAAGTCGCGATAGTTGACTTGAGTTTTGAGTACTAATTGTTCTTCCTCAACGTCACCATAATTGACTTGAACTTTGTGCAGGGCGCTCATTATTTTCTTATTATTTTTTAGCCAGCGATGAATATCCAAATAGATAATCTCGTCTTTGGCACGAGCAATATTGATATAGGTCAGAATGAAGCCTAAAGGGTCCTTTTTTAGCACACTATGATAAAACCAGATAAGCATTTTGATACCTTGACGCTTGATAAAAGAGTCACAGCGCAGGTTGAGTACATCGGTATAAGTCTGCTGACCAAAAACGAAGCGTTGGACATTACGATCAAGCTGCACGTGCACTAGGCTGAAGTTACTGGCGACCTCCGCGTAGATACCGGCGACATCGACAGTACAGAACAGACGAAACCAGTTATCATGCAGCTCCACTCGTAGCTCTAAGATCGCTTTAACATTATCGGTGACAAATTTCTGTAGAGCGTCATTGACGTACTTTTGGGCGACTGGTAGTGGAATTTCATCCTCTAGTTTGTCAGAGGTTTTGTCATATAGTTTTTTTATCGTAGCAGTCAGGCTATCCCAGCCCTCGTTAAAAGACTGGTTAAAACGCTCTCCTATAGCATCAGCGAAATCATAAAAGTCATCAAAGTTGCTAGAATCAGTCAAACTTAATATCCTTGTAATTATCATTATAAAACAGGCGACAAAACGGGCTATAAAATAGCAGATAAAAGCCAGTATATAGCAAAAGTGTTAGGCAAAAAACGCATGCGCGTTCATTTTAGCAAATAACACCAACAAGCGTTTTTAAAACTATATATTATCAGTCATTGTCGTCCGGCTCGACATAAACGAAAACTAAACTTGCGTTAGATCAGCAATAAACATTTGCTTGACGCTCGTGTTATCATAGCCCAGTCATTTTTATACCTTTATCCAGTCATCAGATTTATTGATTTCAGCTGAGAGCTGCCGTGGCGCATATTAAAGATTCACAAAGTTATCATTTCTCAAGCCAAGCGCCTACTCGCAGCTTTAGTATGCCGGTAGCGATTATCATTGCGCTTGGCGTGCATGTGCTGCTTATTTTTGGCATTAGCTTCTCGATGGGCAGTCATCCTGCCGCTATGATACAAGATGTGGCAAAAGCACTGAGTGATAATATGCAGCCAAACGAAGAGGCCTACTATATCGCTAATGCTTCGCAAATAGGCGGCGGCACTGTGGCTGAGCAGATTCGGCAAGAAAGCGCGCAAACCAGTCCACTCTCAGCTGAGCAAATCAGTGAAACCCAAGATGTTATCAATTTGCAGCAGCAAGTGCGACAACAACAATATCAAGAAAGCTACTTGCGCACCACTTTAAGCTGGCGGCAAGCGAGTGACGATACCGATAATGACGAACAGCAAGCAAAAGACGATAGCAGAGCGCAAGAGGCGCGCTTGCGTAAACAGATCGCCACGCTAGAGGCGCAGTTATCTCAGCGTCAGCAAGTCTATGCGACAAAATCCAAAGTAGTCACTCTCGATAGCAACTCTACCACTCGCGGCGCGGCGGCAGATTATATAGAGACTTTTCGCGATCATGTCGAGCGCGTGGGTAATTTGCATTATCCAAGACAGGCGAGAGTACAAGGCATCACCGGTGAGGTGCGCTTGATGGTCATTATCAGTAATGATGGTAATATCAAAGCCATCCGTTTGCTTGAAAGCTCAAATTCTAACATTTTGGATGAAGCGGCGAAGCAATCTGTGCGTCAAGCGGCGCCTTTTGGGAAGTTCACCGAAGATATGAGTGATATCGTTGAGCTCAGACTCATTCGTACTTATCGTTATAGTGATAAAATCGAAGTCACTTACTAAGAGTCCTTATTATCAATATTCATCGACAAAATTATAAAGAGCAGGATCATTATGGAATTTTTAGGATTTACTATTGACGTTGCGACATTGACGAGTAGTGCCATCGCCTTAGTGTTTAAAGTGGCGTTCGCACTACTCATTTTTATTATCGGCCGCTGGCTTGCCAAAAAACTAGTTACCTTTAGCAATCGCCTTATGGTACGTGGTCGTTTAGAGGTAGCAGCCGCCAATTTTTTGAGCCGACTGTTATACGGCGTATTATTGGTCATTATCACTTTAGCGGCGTTAAACCAAGTCGGTGTCCATACGACTTCTGTCGTTGCGATTTTAGGGGGCGCTGCCGTTGCTATTGGCTTAGCCTTAAAAGATCAATTGTCTAATTTTGCTGCAGGTATTATCATCGTCACTTTTAAACCCTTTATTAAAGGGGATTATGTACAGATTAGTGGCTATACCGGTACGGTGGCGGAGATTACATTAGTCAATACTCATATGACCACGATTAACAACCATGACATTATTATTCCCAATAGTGATATCACTACCTCAGCGGTTACGAACTATACGGCGCTACCTAATCGCCGCGTTGATATCACTATCGGGGTGGGCTATGATGCCAACATCAAAACCGCTAAAGATCTGATCTTAAGATTAGCTAAAGAAAACCCAGTTGCCTTCAATGATCCTGAGCCTATCGTACGAGTGACCAACTTAGGCGACAACTCAGTGGATCTCACGCTAAACGTCTGGACGACGAATGCTGATTGGTGGGCGATGCAGTGCGATCTACTTGAGCAGTTCAAAGAAGTATTTGACAACGAAAAAATCGATATTCCGTTCCCGCAGCGCAGCGTACATATTAAGGGGCTTGATCAGATGATGAATAATATGGATCAATCGCAAAAGCTGCCAATGGATGAAAAATCATAAAGAGTGCTTATCTGGGTTAAAAGTTAAGACAAATAGGGATTAGGCAAATTAAGACGAGCTAAGATAGCAATCTCAAATTGCTCCATCTCGTCTTGCTCCGCTTGTCCCAGCTCGTGATCGAAGCCTAGTAAATGCAAAACGCCATGAATGATTAAGTGGCTAATGTGCTGCGCTAGGCTTTTATTTTGCTCGCTTGCTTCACGCACGAGCACCTCATGACAGATGATCAGCTCGCCTAACGGCAAGTTCGGCATCAAATCAATGACGCTAACAGGCAGCTCGCTTGGATAAGATAAAATATTGGTGGCATAATCCTTACCGCGCGCCTCTAGATTCAATGCTTTTCCTTCCACCATATCAGTAATATAGATATCTAAGGCTTTAGCTTTGCTTTGCCACAAGGCTGCATCGATATCTGCAAAGTAGGGTAGGCTCAAACCGTCTTCAGTGCGCTCATCGATATAAGCCAAAGTCGCTGACAGCACATGGTGCAGCGCTTCTTCGTTATAGAACTCATCGATTAGATTATTGTTAATACTATCATTGGCGCTGATGTCTATTTCATTGCGATGCGTCATTTCCTAACCTTATTTTTAGATTGCCTAAGTATTTTTAAGCATAAAAAACCAGATTACTAATAATCTGGTTGCAGTACTGTTGCGTCTGTTCTTATAACTAAGAGTTTAATCGGACCATCAAAGCTTAGAGGCTGCGTTAGCAACTGCCTGTTTACGTTCTTGCTCCGCTAAGCGCTGTTGCTTACGCTTTTCATCAATGATTAATTGTTCCCCATCGAAGATATCATAAGCCTCAACGATTTTTTGTACCAGATGGTGACGGACCACATCTTTTGAGTCAAATTTAGTGATATGAATCTCTTCTATGCCGCTCAATATATCCAAGGCTTGCGTCAGACCTGATTTAGTACCACGCGGCAGATCAACTTGCGAGATGTCGCCCGTGATAACGGCGCGTGAGCCAAAGCCTAAGCGGGTCAAAAACATCTTCATTTGCTCAGGAGTGGTGTTTTGCGCTTCATCTAAGATCACAAAGGAGTTATTGAGCGTACGACCCCGCATATAAGCTAATGGCGCCACTTCAATGATTTGTCGCTCAATCATTTTTCCCACTTTTTCAAAGCCGAGCATCTCGTAGAGTGCATCATACAATGGGCGCAAGTAAGGGTCGATTTTTTGGGCGAGATCCCCTGGGAGAAAGCCTAGCTTTTCACCAGCCTCAACCGCCGGACGCACCAGCAAGATACGCTCAATCTCATTACGCTCTATCATATCGACCGCGCACGCTACCGCCAGATAAGTCTTACCGGTACCTGCAGGGCCGATACCGAAGGAGACATCAGAGGTCAAGACGTTTTTGACGTAGCGCTGCTGATTGCCACCGCGCGGTATGATTTTGCCTTTGCGAGTGCGCAGACTAATAGGCGTAAACTCGTCACTTGCGTCTAAATCATCGTCATTTTCGCTATTATTAGCGTTGGTATCGTCTGTGTTCTTTTGGTCATAAGCCATATCTTCATCACGAGACAGACTGGCTTGAATAATAAGGTGCAGCTCTTCGGCGCTGATGTCTTTTGAGTTTTGCGCTTCGTCAACTAGCTTATATATAATGCGCTCACCGCGCTCGACACCTGTGATATCGCCGCTAATACAAAAGTCAGTTTTGCGCTGGCTAATCTTGATATCGAGGCGATCTTGAATATATTTGAGATGTTTATTGTATTCACCTAGTACGGTTTTTAGTTGAGCTTGGGTCAAAAATTCAAATTTTATATTGCGGCTAATGGATTCAGTCAAGCGATTATCCTTGTAATAAATGCCCTTCATTTAGTGAGCAAAAAATAATGTAATAAGTTAAGAGATATCCTTTATTATGGTTGATAATATTTTAAATTCAAGCCTTTAGCGCTATTGGTGGCAACTGTTTTGTATGTCGATTGCAACGATCCGAAGGAAGAGTTGACAGCACTTAGGTGCGAATAAAAGTATTGAGTTAGCTGGGTCTATAAGTCACTTGATAGCGTAACTGACAGTCGCGCTAAGTAGCGTTAAGCTCACAGAATTTATGATAATCTGTGGTAACCTATTAGCTATCTAATTCGCTTACTAATGCTTGTAAGCTTGCTTCTTTAGTATTGAGCTGCAAGCAAAAACTCAGTTAAAAATAATCATAAAACTGAGGCTTTATTTTGAGTCAGTTTGAAATATTTTAGTTTTATAATAGGAATAATGATGCAAAAACCTGAACAACATAGCGCGAAGCTTAATATCGACCCTAACACCGTTACCGATCAACAAGTACTTATCGCCGGTGGCGGTCATGTCGGCTTATCTTTTGCCTTACTATTAGCGCATCATGGCATCGCGAGTACCTTACTTGAGAAAAACAGCTATCCTGAGATTGGTCCCGAAGACGATGCCAAGCGTAGTCATTATCTAGACAGTCGTAACACCGCTTTGTCACGGCGAACGGTACAGATCTACCAAGAGATAGGGCTATGGTCGGAGCTACAAAGCCATGCTTGCCGGATTGATGCGGTACAAATCAGCGAGCAAGGTAGCTTTGGGCGCGCGCAGCTCGACAAGGCAGAGGAAAAGGTCGAATCCTTCGGGCAAGTGATGGAAAATGCTTGGCTCGGCCGTAAGCTATTATTGGCGGCGCAGGATGAGCCACTGATTACCTTAATCGATAATGCTGATGTGGTGGCGGTTGAACAGCAAGCGGATGGCGTTACTGTGACCTTTAACTATTATGATGGCACTGAGGATGAGCAGCAGTTGCAAGGCAGCGTGTTGGTCGCTTGTGATGGGCGCGATTCGACGGTGCGTCAGCTTTTAGGGGTAAGCACAACTGATTATGACTATGGGCAAACCGCTATCGTCGGTGTGGTCGAAACCTCTATGCCGCACAATCATGTGGCGATTGAGCGCTTTAGCCCCGCCGGACCCTTAGCTGTCTTACCACTGACTGATCCTGAAGGCGATGGTAATGATGAGTATCAAAAAGGCTACCGCCGTTCGGTGGTTTGGGTCTGTGCTAAGGGTGAAGAGCAGCAATATTTAAAGGACGACGCGCACTTTTTGGCGACGCTCCAGCAGGCGTTTGGCGAGCGCGCGGGCAGCTTTATCAAAGCCGGTCGTCGCGGCGCTTATCCGTTAACACGAGTGCTCGCTGACCAGCAAGTTAAAGGCCGCTGCGTGATTATGGGCAATGCCGCGCATACGCTACATCCGGTGGCAGGTCAGGGGTTTAACCTCTGTATGCGCGACGCTCATGTACTCGCACAAATGCTAAGTGAGCAAGTGCACCAAGGCGCGGATATCGGTGATAAGCAGATGTTAAAACGCTATGAAAAATCGCGCCAAAGCGATCAAAAACGGGTCATTCGCTTCTGTGATGCGGTGGTGCATGGCTTCACCCATCCCAATCCAGCGATTAAGCTGGCACGCAACGTGGCCTTATTGGCTTTTGATAAGCTGCCTAATATCAAACCATTAGTCGCTACTTATGCGATGGGGCTTAAGTCTTAATTTGTTTTACGCGAAGTATGAATAGCTATTAACCTAGGAAGTATTTATGAAAAACAACCATAGCTTAATCATCGGCGGCGGTATCGTCGGCGCGACTTTAGCCTTGAAACTAGCACAAGCGAAAAGGCCGGTAACTTTAATTGATGCGACCCCTGAGCGTGATGATAAGTCTTGGACAGAGGCATTAAGCCGGCGCGATGCGCGGGTCTATGCGCTGAGTCTTGCCAGTATTGATCTGCTTAAAGAAGTCGGCGCTTGGCAAAACATTCAAGCTAGTGGCCGTAAAGCGGATTACTCGCAAATGCAGGTTTGGCAGCTCAACGGCTTAGGCGAGCTGTTATTTGGCGATAATGATAATAATGATGATGAAAGCAAGGCTAAGCCCGCCGCTATGCTAGGCAGTATGGTCGAGCCTTTAGTTATCGAACATGCACTTTGGCAGCGTCTAAATGATGACGATGTTAGCGATTATCTAACCGTTATCAAAGGCCAAAAAGTAGTCAATATGGACTGGCTAGGGGCGCAATCAGGGTATAAAGTCTCTCTTGAGAGTGGCGAGAGTATTAGTGCAAATTTATTAGTGGGCGCTGACGGTCGCGGCTCGTTTGTGCGTAAGCATGCCGCTATTGAGCTTGATACTTTGGACTATCAGCAAACAGCCATTTGCTGCGCGATTCAAACCTCCATGCCCCATCTTGCTACTGCACGGCAAGCGATGCTACCGACAGGTACGCTGGCATTATTGCCATTAGCGGATATCACTGAGGAAGATAAAGCCAATTCACAACATTGGCAGTCGGTAGTTTGGACACTACCACGCAATCAAGCGTTAGCCCTTTTGGAAGAGAAGCCAAGTTACATTGCCGAGCAATTAGCTGCCGCGAGCAATTATGAGCTTGGTGCAATCAACAAAATCGAATCTATCGCCAGTTTCCCGCTTGCTGCGCAGCAAGCCAAAAGTTATATCGCTGATAATTTAGTCTTGATAGGCGATGCCGCGCATGGCGTGCATCCATTAGCAGGTCAGGGTCTTAATTTAGGCATGCTCGATGTTAAGGCGCTGTTTGAGCAACTAGAGTACGACTATAAGCGTAGCGGTAACACTCTTTGGGGCAGTGCGCAAACCCTACGCACTTATGAGCGCTTGCGTCGTCCGCATAATAGCCTGATGATGCATAGCTTTTCGCTGCTGAATTGGCTATTTGCTGGAGAGTTGGCACAAACTCGTCCTATTCAGCAGCTGCGTAGCGAAGGCATGTACCGCGTCAGTAAGATTAAACCTTTGATGCGCTTGTTTGCAATGCAGGCAAGTGGGGTTTAGGATGAATAGCTCAAGGACAAGGTAGGCTATGAGAATTAAGCTACTGAATACAGTGACGGTTTTAGTAAGCGCTTTAGTATTAACAGGCTGTCAAACTGCTACCACTGTGCCGTCTAACGATATATCTCAATACGAGAATATCGTTACTTTGATACCAGATATTCCTGATTCAGATGCTGACGGTGTCCTTGATGATATAGATGAGTGTCCAGCTACCCCATTGAATATAAAAATAGACGAAAGGGGCTGTCCTTTTACCGGTATGGGGATAGGTTTAAAAATGGAGTACCGAGCTTTTTTTGCTAAGGGTAGTAGTGAGCTATCAGCAGAGCATCAGCTTGAGCTTGATAAAGTCGCAGCAAGGCTTAAAGAGTATGAGACCGCAACTATGCGTATTGAGGGACATGCTTCAATAGATGAAGTAGACAAAACCTCAGACGCAGGATTGCGCCCCAACTCTCTAGCAAGAAATAGGGCACTTATCGTCAAAAACTATCTCATAATGCAGCATCAAATTAATCCTAATCGTCTAAGCACCTTTAGTTATGGTGCTGAACGGCCTATAGTCTCTTCTGATACCGAAGAAGGTAAGTCTATGAACCGCCGAGTTTATGGGCTAGCTCAAGAACCTATAGATTAAGCATTCTATAACCCATCAAGCAACTCATATAAAAATTAATAGGTTGAGTTTTAAGTAAATTTGCTATCGATCTTAGCCACTAGCTGAATTAGCGACTATTAAATCTTCACTTACCCCAATGCCGAAAACACTACCATCAGTACTGGAGAGACAATATTAATCAAAAAACCAAAGCTAATGGCTAATGGCACGACCTTTAAGCCGCCAGATTGCTGAATAATCGGTAAAGTAAAGTCGAGACTCGTCGCGCCGCCGAGACCCACCGACGCTGAGGGGTATTTACGCATAAAGACCGGTATAAATATCAGCGCAAAAAACTCTCTTATCAAGTCATTAAATAGCGCCACACTGCCCCAAATAGCACCATAAGCATCGGTCATGACGATAGCGGATAGTGAATACCAGCCAAAGCCTGAGGCCAGTGCTAAGCCTTTGGTCCATGATACTTCACTAAACAGTAAAGCAAAGAGTAAACCGCCAACCAACACCGAAAAAGTGAAAATAACACTCATCTCCACGCCGCGCTTATTAAGTAGCACTTCTTTCAAAGTAATGCCTGAACCTTTAAGACCAATACCGACTAATAAAATCAAGATCATCAGCAAGATAGTCATGGTGTTTTCTGGTGGCAGATAGCCTGCTGGCAAGAGGTAGCCGATGATCATACCTAGCATGACGCAAAAAACTTGCGCTAGACTACCCCGAATACTGACCCGATGCTCTTTGGATTTGGCGACTGGTTTTTTGGCTTGCCAAGGTTTTAGGTGATCGAATAGCATTAGGCTAAACAGCCCCGTACCTATGGTCAATATCGACAATATAGTGACATACAGCGCAATCTCACCTATTTGACTCCCTAATCCTTCTACCTGTGATAGCTCGATACCAATTAAGGTTAAGATAAGAAAGACTAGATAAGACAAACCTTTATCGGCGAAGATCGTCATCTTTGGATTAGAAGGAATGGCAAAGCCAATGAACATCGGCATTAACACTAAGACAAGGGTGATTAGGCTTTGCATAGGACAGGCTCGAAATAGCAGGTACTGTTAGACATTCACAACGTTTTTACAAGCCGGCAATTGTACCATAACAAGCAATAAGTTTAGCGGATAAAAACGGCTGTAGTGGCGAGATGTCCATCAGCTTACCAAGTGTTTGAGACCGTAAGATATACAAAACTGTCCAACTTCAATAAATCATAAACGAAAAAAAACATAGGAAGCCAAAGCACTCCTCAGTTAATAGTCGTGGGTGGTACTAGTGGCATAGGTCTAGCTTTGCCCTTGCAGTACAGAATCATTGGCTGGCAGGTGAGTGTGGTCGGCCATAGTGATACCAAGATTGCTAAGCCTATTTACCCGAGTAGCCAATAAGCCACAGTGAATATCGGTACGCCAATCAACAAACTATCGATACGATCTAACACCCCGCCATGTCCTGATAGCATCGTGCCGGTATCTTTTACCCCATGTTGGCGCTTAAAAGCGGACTCTAATAAGTCGCCTGCGATACCACTAACGGCAAGACCATAAGCGCTGAGCAGGCAAATCCACCAGGCAAATGGTGTCAACCAAACTCCTAAAAGACTGGCTAATAATGCTGCTAATAGGCTGCCAAAAAAAGCCCCTTCGATGCTTTTATTCGGACTAATCCTAGGAGCAAGTCCTCGCTTAAACAGTCGGCCTTTAAACAGTTTGCTACATAAATATTGGGCGATGTCATTGAATTGACTGGCAAACAATACGAATAATAGCACCCCATATTGACTGCGGTGCCAAGTCAGCTGCTGTAAAAACACTAAGCTGACAATGAGCAAAATAAAAGCACCACTAAAGAGCCCGTCTAGTAGATTGAGATAGATATAAGGCTGGGTGTTGTTGCCAGCCAGAGGGTCATTAGTAGCATTAGAGCTAGAAGTGCTATTAGAAAATGTGCTGCTTGAGTCTTCTGCTATCAGCTGTTTTTGAGAGATGGGTAACGCTAGAGCATTGGGCTGTAGACCGCGGGCTTGTAGCTTACTAATCAGCCGAGATTTGCTCTCAGAGCGCCATAGACGGCTGATCTCATAGCTACCACGTAAGCCAATAAGCACAAAAAAGCCCACTAACAGCCACTGATAAGGATAATTGCTATCGAAGCGATGAGTACTACTGTCTATCTTGGCAATAAGGTAGCAGCTACACAATGCGGTAAGCATCAACCACCAAGAGCGCGTAATGAGGTAAATCGTAGGCAAACGAGCACGTAGCTTCGGTATCGCTAATAGAGCCCAAACCGAGCTGACGGTAAGCATAAGTAAGATAACAAATAGCGTATCAGTGCTCATTGGTGACTCACTCTGTAAGATATTGTATCTTTAACTTACTATACTAGATAAGGCCACGATTAAATAGGGGCAAGCGTCACTAAGGACTCATTAAAACCACTATCAGCAAGCATTGACTCAGAAGCGTTTGTATTTATACAATAATGGGTGGTTTGATGAATAATAAATTTATCATTGATATGTGGCTGAATAACGCTAACCAAAGGCTTAGCGGCCAAAGTAGGATAGTCTTGACGATAATGACCGCCGCGGCTCTCGTGACGCTGGAGGGCGGATTGCACAATTAAGATTGCCAGTTGTAATTGGCGGATAAGCCTGAAGTGGGATAAATTTTCAGAAGTTATTTCTGTAGCTGCTAAGCAGTGACTCAGATCACCTCGACTTTGTGAGTGATTGGTAACGCTTACGCTAAGTGCTTTAAGCGCTTGCTGCCACTGTTGTAATTGCGATAACGCTTGCTGCAGGGACTTAGCATGACGCACGATTCCCATATCGGTGGTCATGAGCGTCTTTAATGAGGCGGCTATAGCAACCGCATTAATATCGGTAACCGCACTCGCAGACTGATGAAAAAGAGTATCCTCTGAGATCTTGATAGGTTGGATGTTTGCGACAGTAGGCGTAGACCAGATATGATCAATCAAATAGTTTGGCAGGTGTTTAGCGACTTTACGGCCAACGACGATACATTCTAATAATGAGTTGCTAGCTAAGCGATTGGCTCCGTGCAGACCGGTATATGCCACTTCACCGGCAGCGTATAACCCTGGTATATCGCTCAGACCTTGATCGCAGGTGACGATACCACCGCAGCTATAATGGGCCGTTGGCGCGACGGGGATAGGGTCAGTAGTGATATCTATCCCTAACGCTAGCAGCGTTTGATAAATCTGCGGAAAGTGCTCACGCAAAAATGGCGCAGGCAAGTGACTGACCTCTAAGTGCACGTAGCCTAAGCCATTATTACTGATTTGCTCGGCAATAGCGCGGGCGACGATATCTCGCGGGGCTAATTCAGCACGCTCATCAACCTCTAGCATAAAGCGTTGGCCTGTTATTGGGCAATACAAACGACCGCCTTCACCGCGCAGCGCTTCAGATATTAAGAAGCTCGACTCACTCAAAGCAAGACCCGTCGGATGAAACTGCACAAATTCTAAATTGGCCAATCGGCAACCGGCTTGCCACGCCATCATCACGCCATCACCGACGCAAATATCAGGAGCGCTAGCACGAGCGAAGAGTTGACCGAGGCCGCCGCTAGCCATGACTACCGCTTTACTATAAATGGTCCGTTGGCACTGGCTGTTATGGTCAAAAACGATAGCACCTTGGCAGCGATTATCTTCTTTATCCGTTAATAAGTGTAGCGCTTCATGAAAAGGCAGAATAGTGATGTTGCTAGCAGCGTGTGTTTGAGTAGTCAAAGTTTCCATAATATGGCGACCCGTTGCATCGTCTGCATGCGCCACCCGCCGGCAACCATGCCCCCCTTCTTGGGTTAAATGCAAATCATCAGTCGTCAAATTGGGCTGTAGACGAGAGGCCGCATTGGCACTATGGCTATTGTCAGCCACTAGCGTAAAAGGCACGCCTTGCTCGCATAACCATTGCACTGCCTGTTTTCCGGCTTTTAGAATACTCGCGGTACTATCTGCCGCGCACAGTCCAGCACCGGCGATTAAGGTGTCTTTGATATGGTCATCAAAGCTATCATCTTTGGCTAAGCTCGCAGCGATACCACCTTGGGCATAGTGGCTGGAGCAAGTCTCAAGTGCCGCCTTACTTAAGACAGTGATGCTTAGCGATTTTGGTAGCGCCAGTGCCGTACTAAGTCCTGCTAAACCAGCACCGATAATGAGCACCTCAGTATGGATAAACTCCTTAGAGGCATAACCTTTTGCTAAATCAAGCGGCTTGCGGTTAGCTGCTACGCTCATATTAGGCGGCTCCCACATTATTAAATAGCGCACGGTCTTTGATAAGGTCACCGCTAGCAGTAACGCGCTGTTTTCTAGCCGAGGCAAAATCTAGCATCCGCTGTAAAGGTTTGCTAGCCGCAGCCGCTAATTCCTCTGACAGCGTCACTTCGCCGCTATTGTTAAGCAGGCATTGTTCTATGCCTAGCAGACCATTCATCGCCATCCAAGGACAAAACGCACAGCTCTTACAACTGGCGCTTTCACCGGCGGTCGGCGCGGCTAAGAAACGCTTATTAGGCGAGCGCTTTTGCATCTCATGCAAGATACCTAGATCGGTTGCGACGATGAAAGTATCAGCGTCCAGCTCATAAGTCGACTGCAACAGCTTACTGGTTGAGCCGACGACGTCAGCGAGCGCAACCACGCTATCAGGGGATTCAGGATGGACTAAGACTTTTGCTTCAGGATATTCTTGCTTAAGCTGAGTCAGTTCAGTCGCTTTAAATTCGTTGTGTACGAGGCATGAACCTTGCCAAAGCAGCATATCAGCGCCTGTTTCTTGCGCTATGTACTTACCTAGATGGCGGTCTGGTCCCCAGATAATCTTTTCGCCGTTAGCATGCAAATGACGAATGATATCGATGCCGACAGAGGAGGTCACTACCCAATCAGCACGCGCTTTGACCGCGGCGCTGGTATTAGCATAGACCACTACGGTACGATCAGGATGCGCGTCACAAAAGGCGGAGAATTCATCGACAGGGCAGCCCAAATCAAGCGAACATTCGGCTTCTAGGTCTGGCATTAGTACCGTTTTTTCCATACTCAAAATCTTGGCAGACTCGCCCATAAAGCGGACGCCTGCGACGATGAGAGTCTGGGCGCTATGCGCTTGACCGAAGCGTGCCATCTCTAGAGAGTCACCAACGCAGCCACCAGTGGCTAATGCCAGATCTTGGATAAAGGGATCGACGTAATAATGCGCCACTAATACCGCATTGTGCTCAAGCAAGAGCTGTCTGATGTTAGCTTCGACTTGTAGTCGCTCGGAGCGCGGCAAATCAGCAGGTAGTTTTGCTTTGGCGTAGTCGATATTGGTTTGTATCGCAATACGCTTGTCAGCGCTTAATACTGGCGCGTCGTAGGGATAAGTTTTCATAAGGGTGAGCCTTATTATAAAAAATTTGATCAATAAAAGAAGTAGAATGGAGTAGCTGGTCATCTCAGGGAGGGTTGTTTTATATTATGCTCATTTTGAGCATAAATACAAGTATTTTTTATAGTGTAATTTTGCATGGTTGTTTTGAAGCCTTTTAGATAAGGGCTTATTTAGCGAGCTAGAATTACAACCTGAGACTAGGATAGTCAGCAAATCGCGTTATACTGCTATAAGTTGATAATTTGTTCACATTAGAATTTGCATCAGTACTAAATGGAAGCTATAAACGAAGTTTGTTAAAGGGTAAAAATATAAAATTATGACGTTGTCCTATTCACATGCGCATAAGGAAGGTAGTGGTACTACTGAGGTCGTGGCAGTACTGATAACTATCGCTGATAACAACGCGCAAGTCCTCACTGTCGATCAAGGTAAGCTGTTACCTAACGGACCTTTGATGCCGCTGCATCGCTCGCTACAAGCCGGCGTGCGGCAATGGGTAGAGGAACAAACGCAGCAGCCGCTAGGATATTTAGAGCAGCTTTATACCTTCGTCGATACCAATAGGCGTAATAAAGATGGTCATGCTTTAGTCTATGTCAGCTATCTAGGTTTAGTACAGGAGCGGCAAGCCAAGCAGGAACAGAGCCAAGCAAGCTGGCAAGACTGGTACGATTATTTTCCGTGGGAGAATCACTTAGCAGGTACGCCAGAGATTATTATTAATCTGATTCTACCGGCGTTATGTAAGTGGGCAGATAGTGCAGAGGACGAAGCAATCCGGCAGAGAAGGCACCAGCGTATCGGTCTATGTTGGGGCGTACGTCAGACCGACGAGAACCATAACAACAAAACAAAAACTAGCGACGCTGATACAAGCGACTGGGTAGCAGAGCATGTGCTGCTACGTTATGAGATGCTCTATGAAGCCGACTTAGTACCAGAAGCGCCGAATTATCAGCCAAATAAGCTCGCTGCCAACTGGACACAACAGATAGGCTTACCAATGTATTATGACCATCGCCGAGTCATTGCTACTGCCATCTCAAGGCTCCGTGCCAAGATAGAATATCGCCCGCTCATCTTTGGTCTGATGCCAGATAGCTTTACGTTATCGCACTTACAGCAAAGCGTTGAAGCACTATCGGGTATGCGTCTACATAAACAGAATTTTCGGCGCTTACTAGAGTCGCAAAACCTTGTCATGCCTACAGGAGAGAGCAGCAGCGCTCAGCGTGGTCGTCCAGCGAAGCTGTATCGGTTTTGCCACGATATAGAACTGCAAAGTTTGCTTATGGATAGCAAACTACCTAAACGCAAGTGATTCTATTTATTTTATAGTGGAACGGCTATACCTCGGACGCAATCTTTATCGTCTATGATTTTGACGCTTTTATTTATCGTATGATTTTTGGCTCAAAAATTTTTTGTTGAAAATAAAAGCGCATTACGCTATATTTATGCTCATTTTGAGTTTAAGTGCTTATCGCTTATTTTAAGCGTTTAGGTTTTTAGATTCTTAGCAAGTATAGGATAGAGCAAACGATGAATAATCACTTAGAGCCTGCGCTGGATAAAGTACTGCTTGAGCCGTTAGTGCAAGCAGCATTGGTAGAAGATTTAGGTCGGCGCGGCGATGTCACCTCGCAAGCGACGATTCCCGCTGATAAGCAAGCAAAGCTACAGATTCGGGCGCGGCAATCAGGGGTGATCTGCGGCATAGACGTAGCAAGATTGTCGTTCGCTGCGGTGGATAAGCAGATAGAGTTTGTCGCTCAAGTTCATGATGGCGAGCGCGTCGCCGCCGATACCGTATTAGCTACAGTCACTGGCAATGCGCGTCATTTGTTAACCGCGGAGCGTACGGCTTTAAATTTCTTAACTCATCTGAGTGGGATTGCTAGCGCTACTCAGCAAATCGTCGATAGCATCGCTGCGTATCCGGCGCAAATCACTTGTACGCGTAAGACTATTCCTGGGCTACGCACGCTACAAAAGTATGCGGTACGCTGCGGCGGTGGGCGCAATCATCGTTTAGGCTTAGACGATGCTATTTTAATTAAAGATAATCATATTGCTATAGCTGGCGATATTCAAACAGCTATCAAGCAAGCGCAAGACTTTGCTGGGCATTTGATACCGATCGAGGTGGAGGTCGATACCTTAGAGCAGTTGCAGCTGGCATTAGATGCGGGTGTCAGCTTAGTGCTACTCGATAATATGAGTCCTGATACGTTGAGCGAAGCAGTGGCTATGTGCCAAGGCCGCGCTAAGACCGAAGCCTCTGGCGGCATCACTCCTGAGACCGTGCAAGCGGCGGCGAAGACGGGAGTTGATTTTATCGCTATGGGCTATTTGACCCATAGCACGACCGCGCTAGATATCGGTTTAGATTTTAGCGCTTAAGCGACTAGCGATGCCTTAATTAATATCTTAAAATGAAACACTTAAAGGCAGTTAGTGATTTAATTTGCTTCTCTTGTCATGCTATAATAGCACCATTGAAAAAACACGGGGTCATCGCTGCAATCGCACGATGGCCTTATCTTTTGCCCGATGTTTATCCAAAACAAGCGAGCGCGCCGTGAATACTGAAATTATCAAAATTATCTTAGCTTTTTTGGTGCTGATTAATCCTTTTAGCGCCTTGACCTTGTTTTTAGATTTGACTCGCGGTTATTCGATGATTAATCGCCGCAAAGTCGCGCGCATCGCTTGTTTGACTGTTGTTATTACCATTAGCTTTTTTACCTTAGTGGGCGAGACGCTACTAAAAGCTTTGGGTATCTCTATCGGCTCGTTTCAGCTAGCGGGGGGTATTTTGGTATTCTTGATTGCCCTCAATATGATGAACGGCGAGGGTAATCCGGTTAAGCCCGATCAAGAGAATTTCGATGTTGATCATGTGCAGGGTGCGCCGCCGACGACAGCTGCGGCAGTGGTGCCACTAGCCATTCCGATGATGATTGGGCCTGGCGGTATCTCAACCGTTATCATCTACTCATCGCAAGTTTCTGGAATTCTGCAAATATCCGCTATCCTCATAGCCGGCGTGTTGATCAGTATTTTTTGTTATTTAGCATTAATGGCAGCAGGTCGGATTAGTCGCTTATTAGGTGATACCGGACTTAATATTATGAGCCGGATTATGGGTATGCTATTGGCGGCCGTTTCAATTGAAATCATCGTCAATGCTTTACGCAGCCTATTTCCTGTTCTATTGTGATTGTTTTATCGACTCGTTTATCGATGCACTTACCTGTTCAAAAGACCCTACGCTTAATGCCTAAGTGCTTTTGCCATAAAATAATATCCTGCCCTAAGCCCATCAGCAAGTGAGTTCTTTGTAACGCTTGCTGGGGTCTGCTATAACTGCTCTAAGCCTCTGATTTATTACCAAATAAGCCCTCCTAAAACGCCAATTCTGAAAATATGTTATAGTAGTGCTCCACTATTATCAGCAGGAGTAAATCTTGAGTAAGAAAAAAATTGCTATATTAGGTGCAGGTCCAAGCGGTTTGGCACAGTTACGTGCCTTTGAAGCGGCGCGTTTAGCAGGCGCTAAGGATCTTCCAGAAATTGTATGTTATGAAAAACAAAACGCTATTGGTGGCATGTGGAACTATAACTGGCGTACTGGTCTAGATAGAAACGGTGAACCCGTTCACGGCAGTATGTACCGCTACTTATGGTCTAATGGCCCCAAAGAATGCTTAGAGTTTGCCGATTATTCGTTTGAAGAGCACTTTGGTGAACCTATCCCGTCATACCCACCGCGCGAAGTCCTAAAAGACTACATCATGGGGCGTATCGATAAGCAAAATATCCAAAAATACATCCGTTTTGAATGCCCGGTACGATGGGTCACCTTTGATGATGAAACAAAGTTATTTACTGTGACGGTAATGAATCACAAGACCGGCGAGCAAGAAGTCGGCGAGTTTGATTATGTGGTGGTCGCGACCGGTCATTTCTCCACCCCGAATATGCCTTATTTTGAAGGACTAGAAGCCTTCCCAGGCCGCGTGTTGCACGCCCATGATTTCCGTGACGCGCTAGAGTTTAAAGATGAAGACATCTTACTCATCGGTAGTAGCTATTCTGCCGAAGATATCGGCACTCAGTGCTATAAATACGGCACTAAATCAGTCACTATCAGCTATCGCACCCAAGCGCTTGGTTATGACTGGCCTGAAGGTATTAGCGAGAGACCACTAGTGACGCATTTCGAAGACGATGTCGCGCATTTCGCTGATGGTACTAGCAAGCGCTTTGACGCTATTATTATGTGTACCGGCTACTTGTTCCATTTCCCGTTCTTGCCAGATGAATTGCGTCTGCAGAC
Source organism: Psychrobacter sp. 1U2 (assembly GCF_051847575.1). Taxonomy (NCBI): domain Bacteria; kingdom Pseudomonadati; phylum Pseudomonadota; class Gammaproteobacteria; order Moraxellales; family Moraxellaceae; genus Psychrobacter; species Psychrobacter sp. 1U2. Next base: position 58,145 of record NZ_JBPYDC010000015.1, on the reverse strand, counting down.
GCATAACTGCTTGTATCCTGCCAACCTTTACAAAGGTGTTTTTTGGCAGCCAAACCCGCAGCTTATCTATTTAGGTATGCAAGATCAGTACTTCACCTTTAATATGTTTGACGCGCAAGCTTGGTACGCACGTGATGTGATTATAGGCGATATCGAATTGCCAGATCTTGAGAGCCGTCAAGCGGACGAAGAGAAATGGCTCGCGACTTATGCTAAGTCAGTGACAGTCGATGATTCGATTGACTTTCAGGCTGCTTATATTCGTGATCTAAATAATGCGACCGACTATCCTGAATTTGCAGTCGAAAAGCAAGCCGATATCTTGAAGCAATGGCAGAAGGATAAAGCGGAAGATATCATGAGATTCAGAGAAAAAGCTTACCGCTCAACGCTTACAGGTACGCTAGCACCAGAGCTACCAGAGCCATGGTTAGATATCACTGATGATACGTTAGAGCACTTTTTGAACTTGAGCTTTATTCAGTCCAAAAAGCATAAAAAAGCCTCTTAGTTATAGTTAGAAATAAAGCTAGAGCTAAAGAATTCTATTCATGGAATTGAATGAGCTTCTCATTAGCTATTGATTAAATCATGCGAGAACCAAACATACTGATATAGTGTGTTTGGTTTTTTTATGGACGATTATATTGGCTATAAAAAAAAGCACTTTATTAAAAATATTAACTGTTATACAAATGCCACGCTAGATAAAGCATCAATAGTCCTACTAATGCATCGAGTATATTCCATGCCTTAGGTTTGGCAAATAATGGCCGTAGTAACCGTGCGCCATAGCCTAAAGCAAAAAAGAACACAAAAGAGGCGCTGACGGCTCCAAAGGCAAAGGTCAGTTTGCTACTAGCGCCGGTTGAAACCATGCCCACTAGCACCAAAGTATCTAAGTAGACATGCGGATTGAGCCAAGTAAAGCCGATGCAGAGTAACAGTGCTTTTTTTAGGCTGCCTACTGCTTGTCCTTCTGCGCTCAACGCATGCGACAAGCGTACGCTGGCATAGAGGCTTTGCAAGCCGTACCCTAACAAGAATACTACGCCTGCGATCTTGGCAATAGTCACCACTTGCGGGAAACGAGCAGTCACGGCGCCAAAGCCTGCGACACCCGCTGAAATAAGCAGCGCATCGCTGACGGCACAAAACAGGCAAATAAGAAACACGTGCTCGCGTTTAAGACCTTGTTTTAGGACAAAAGCATTCTGTGAACCGATGGCAATAATCAGTGATAGTCCAAGAAAAAAACCAGAAAAATAATCAGCAATATTCATAAGGGGCGGCTTACTGGTTCATCTATAAGTAGTGACGTTTGCTTACTGGAAGATGCGAAAAAAGCTGTTAAGATAAGCTATTCAATAGTCGAATGCAATAGCGCAGATAGGCGTTGAGCAAGCAGGCATGAGCGATTAGGGAAAAGTAAGTTATGGTGATAAGTTTGGCAAGAATGTTACAGTCCTTTGGACAGGAGCAAGACGATCTGCCAACTTCGGCTGCCAAAAATGCGCAACAAAAGGCGGATCGTATAAAGGCTCAGGACCATAACCAAGATGATAGGCAAAGTCATAAAATGACTGATGATACCAATGCTGATGTTAATGCTAATAATTCACAGCCGGCTGCAGTATCAGCACTTACTGAGCCTAAACGTGCTGAGCGTATTTGCTCCGCGTTAGCACAAGTCAGTGATATTGGCACGCCGACGCCGCTGACAGATCGCTATTTGGCTAACCGTGCCCAGTGGCGCTCTCCCAATCGACCTCCTTTTGACCCTGATACGCTATGGTATCTCAAACATGGACGCTGCCCGATTATGACCGAACTTGTCGATGTGGTTGATGAGGCCACCCTAAACGCTATGCCTATCGAAGCGGTTGCTATCTTAGATCGCATTAATGGTAAGCTCAAGCGCTACCGCGACTGGAGTGATGAGCTAAATGAAGAGCAACAGCAGCAGCATAATGAGCGCCAGTTTGTTATTGATAAGCTCGTCAATGAGAGCATTCCTGAGGCGCTGCGTCATTATGAGCAACTACTGCGCTTTAGTCCGCATCGAACTAGAAATAATATGGTACAAGGTAATATGACTGCAGGCGATATGCTGACCGATCTGTTTTTGGAGATTGATTATGAACTTGATGAGCTGCTTGATGAGTTGCATCAGACGGTACTCAATCGCTTGGCATCGACTCATCGTTATGTCAAAAGTCGTACGCAAAGCTAACCTATGTCCACTGACTAACGTGATAAGCAAAATATAGCTATTTTCTCCACCCTTTATAAGGATACTGGCATGACCCAAGTGACCGCCATGTTTGTGATGTTCATCCTCTACGGCGTACTACCAGCGGCAGGATTGTATCTGGGCTATCGCGGTATCAAAAAAGTAACGGCGCCGAAGATGCTTGAATATAAGGCGATGCCGCAGCTGGGTTATATTCCCGAAAAAAGCTTACCGATCGAGGTCAAAACGTTGCTCGCTGAGATTAATCAAAAAGGGGAGAAGCTACGAGTCATCTACGGCGATACCAATAATGATGGCAAAATTGACGACACTGATACGGTGACCGAAACTTACATCATGATTCAAAACTTGATGGACAAGCATATTCCGCAAGCAGTAGCGGACTACCGCCGTCTCCATGACTTAGAGGGGGCGCGGGCGGATACCACTAAGATAAGACACTCTGAGGTTACGGGTAAAGAGGCGTTATTAGAAGTGCTAGGTACGGTAAACCGTCAGTTTGATGATTTACTCGATGCTTCTTATCATCAGGACGGGCAAAAATTACTAGTAACCAACCGCTACTTGCAGCAGCGTTTTGATACTCCTGCTACTAGAAATGATAGCGTTAAAGCCCCAGATATAGTCATAAATGAGCAAGCGCTAAGCGATAAAAGCGAATCACAAGTTTAGTCGTTATGATTGAGTTTTATTTATCGAGTTTTTAGCGCTAAAGATAGCTTTATTGCCAGGCATGGTTTGCAAAAGTAGCGGCAAAGACTAGTAAGAACATAGAAGGTTAAATGACATGAGTGTACTGATAGGTGTAGGTATTGCGACTACTGTCGGCGTCATTTATATCGGAAGAAAAAGTTGGCATGCTCTGCATAAAGCAGTCGGTATCACCCCTGGAGTATTGGTTTATCAAGATCCTAACCAAGCATTAGCGCCGAAAGATATGCGCTGGCGTCAGCTTACTTTGAACCCACAGCATTTGGCATCACTAACGCAAAGACAGCTGCAGCAGTTGCGACGCATTGATAATAGGGTAGCGGTATATAGCGACTATCAGCAGAGCTTAGCACAGCAAAACATCACTGCGACTATGACTGAGCAACAGTTTGTACTGCATAAACTACTGCACACACGCTTGCCAGAGATGTTAGCAAGTTACTATCACTTGGTTAAGAATGATACAAATTATGATAATACTATAACCAGTAATCATTCTAAAAGTAATCAACAAGACGAAGCTCAGCAGTTACTGCAAGCAATGCTAGATAATATTGAGGCAAAACTGGAGTCATTACTCGAGCAAATGGAAAACCATCATCTGCAAGATCTGCGCATAATGAAGCAATATATGGATAGTCAAAGTTAAGTTTTTTAATGGTTCGTAAGCTAAAATTGCAACCTACAAAAACATAAAAAATGGCCACTGATAGATACTATCAGTGGCCATTTTTTATAATTAATTCTGGTTTAAGGAGTTTAGTTTAACGGTTGCTATTACGGTTACGACCTTTACTAGCAGGACTGCCGCTACGCTTAGGTTTAGCGTTATTATCACTACGTTCAACTTTGCGATTGTCACTACGCCGCGCTTTTAGCGGTTTATTCTTAATACGCTCTTGCTTCTCTTTGGCTGCGCCGTGCAGGCCGGTGCCATGGCGTGGACGCATAGCAACTAAATCAGTCAAAGTGTTGATGTCTTTTTTGTCTAATTCAATATGGCGACCTGTACGCAGCTCTTTGGGCAGATTGATAGAGCCGTAGCGCGTACGTAATAGGCGGCTGACTTTTAGGCCTTGTGACTCAAATAAGCGGCGTACCTCACGATTACGGCCTTCTTTGAGTTTGACGTGATACCACTTATTCACACCTTCACCGCCGCCTTCTTTAATATCTTCAAACTGGGCCATACCATCTTCTAGCATCACGCCAGAGGTCAGCGTACGAGCAATCTCAGGAGTCACTTCGCCCAACACTCGTACCGCATATTCACGAGTAATCTCGTTAGAAGGATGCATCAAGCGATGCGCCATCTCCCCATCGTTAGTGAATAGTAGTAGACCAGTCGAGTTAATATCCAAACGGCCGACCATCACCCAGCGGTCATGAGTGAGCTTAGGTAAGCGCTCAAACACAGTTGGACGACCTTCTGGATCATTAGCAGAGCAGATCTCGCCTTCAGGCTTGTAGTAAGCAATAACGCGGCGGCGCTTTTCATTCTCGCTTGTATATTTGATCTGACGACCATCAACGCGAATCTCGTCGCCTGGGCTGACGCGATCGCCAATAGTGGCCGGACCATTATTGACCGTGACGCGGCCAGATTTAATCACCTCTTCCATCTGCCGGCGTGAGCCAAGACCCATACGAGCGAGGGCTTTTTGGAGTTTTTCATCTTTCATAACGATATCCTTGAATCGGTTAAGTGTTTACATTTCTCAATGTAAGTTATTGATTGGCCTATTCTACGCTATTTGAGCTTTATATACACCTCATAGCTTGTGTAAGTAATAAATAACTTTTGTTGCTAATTGATGTCAGATAGTATATAAATAGAAATTATATCCATTTAATGATATATATTTAATATTCAATATAAGATAACAATTATTTGTCAAGAAACATTTTATGCTCTCTAGGATAGATACATAAGTACTTGCCATAACAGCATTATTATATTCATAATTTTAAATATTTTGAAATTAATAATGACTGCTACTCATAGCTACCGTTCAAAAGGGACTTATTATGCGCGGATATTTATCTCGATTTTCATTGATAGCGTGTGTAGTGCTCTTCACTGTCACATCTGGGTGCACCAGCATCAGTTCTGGACTGCAAGCAGGTGACTTACCGCCTAGGGGTGCTTTTGTTGCAGAAAATGGCATCACCTTCAATGTTCAACCGCTAAGCGTAGCCAATCTGCCCGCTGAACCGGTCCCAGTACTCAGCGACGATCTTTATAGCTTAGTCAAAGCGTCAGGACCGATGAATTATCGTATTGAGGCGGGAGATGTCTTAAGTGTAGCGCTTACAGATTATCCAAATATTAGTTCAGCAACTTCCAATCTAACCGTTGATCAGCAGGGGTTTATACAATTTCCGCTGATAGGCCGCTTAAAAGCAAGCGGCATGAGCGTGCCGCAGTTCACGGCCATATTACAGAGTAGGTTACAGCGCTATCTAAAATACTCAGACCCACAAGTCAAAGTCGTCAACTATCTTGGGAGTAAATTCTTCATCGATGGTGACGTTGCTAAGTCTGGTCAGTTCCCCATTGCTGATGCTCCTGTCTCCTTATATGGGGCTTTATCTATGGCAGGAGGGGCGACGACGACAGGCGATTCTAATAGTATCGTCTTAAATCGTCGAGGCAAAAACTACACCCTAGGACTGCAGTCATTAAGACAGATGGGGCTATCTGCTAACCAAATCTATATCCAAGACGGCGATTCTATTCACGTCAATAGTCAGGACCGTAATCGAGTCTATGTATTGGGTGAGTTTGGTCGAATCGCCCCAGTCGCTATCCCTGAGCAAGGACTTAGCTTGTCACAAGTACTGGGCGAATCAAGCGGTCTCAACTCGAATACGGCCGATGCAGCCAAAGTCTATATTGTCCGTGATAACCCAAGGTATAACTATACGGATATCTACTATGTCGATATGAAAACGATTACTAGCTTAGCACTGGCCAATCGCTTTGCGATGCAAGCCAACGATATTCTTTATGTGGATCCTACGGGGCTGACTCGCTGGAACCGTATTCTCAGCTCATTATTACCCTCGACCTCAGCAGCAACCAGTCTTTCAGGGTTATAGATGACAACGATATTTTCTATTAATAAAGGTCTAATAAAAGCTTAATAACAAATATGTTTAATACTATCTTAGTCGTATGTGTAGGTAATATCTGTCGTAGTCCTATGGCAGCAGCTTGGTTAACGGAAAAGTATGCTCAAAAACATATCGAGTCGGCGGGACTTTCAGCACTCGTTGGATATCACGCTGATGCTACAGCGCAAGAGGTTATGAGAGCAGAGGGGCTGGAGATATCTAAGCATATTGCCAAGCAAATCAATGAACAACTAGTGATGAGCGCAGATCTGATTTTGACCATGTCGAGTAATCAGACCAAATGGCTCGAAAGACAATGGCCACATTGCCGCGGTAAGACTTTTCGGATCGGCCATTGGATAAATAAAGACATCGCTGATCCTTATCAGCATGACCGAGCGGTATTTGAAACGACCAAAAAAGATATCGTTGATAGCTTGGAAGCATGGAATAAAAAAATAAGCTGAACAATCAATACCAACTGATGAAGGCATAGTTATGGATACCAACTCAAAAGATTTGTCTAGACAGAGTGCCGATAATGACAATGAACTATTAGGGGTAATTTTTGTATTGTTACGCGGCTGGAAAATTATTGTTCTGTTCGCGATATTGGGCTTAATAATAGGGATATTATATGCTCGCTACGAAAACCCTACCTTCAAATCAGATGCCCTGATTCAGATTGATGAGACTTCACAAAACGTATCAGGTCTAGGGTCTAATATAGCAGAGCTGTTGCCACCGGATGATAGTACCGTGCAGGCACAGATTGAGCTTATCAGATCGCGTATGGTGTTAGAGCCCGTCGTTGATTTGCTGCATTTAGGTATTCGATTAAATGATCCTGCGGTGAGTCAAATCGATCGCATCATAGATAATCAAACCAACGTACAGATGAATACCGCTGAGGGCGTGGTACTTGAGACCAGTAATGGTCAAGTACGAGTTGATCAGTTCAATGTATCACAAGATTATCTCGATAAACCTTTTATGCTCTTAAGAACCGATACCGGCTTTATTTTGAGTAGCGGCGGTGAGCAATTTAAAGGACAGCTCAACAAAGCCCATCGTTTCAAGGGTGACGCTGGTCTCATTGAAATCACCGTCATGGATTTACCGACTGGCGATTATCCTATCACTATTACTAAGCAATCGCTACAAATCACCACCGACTCTATCAATAGCGCTTTATCGGTAGTAGAAAAAGGTACCAAGACGGGGATTATTGAGCTGTCTTTATCAGGTCTCAATCAAGAGCAAGCCAGCTTAACCTTAGAACAAATCGTACTGTCTTATATCGCCCAGAATCAAAGCCGCAGCTCAGAGCAAACGATCAATACTATCGAGTTTATGGAAGAGCAAATTCCAAAATTAAAACAGGAGCTGGAAGCCTCAGAAGCTATATTCAACAAGTTTCGTGAGAACTCTGGCACCATTGACGTAGCACAAGAAGCGTCAATATTACTCAGTGAAAATGCAGGTATTGATACCCAAATTAGTGAACTTAAGCTAAGAAAAGCAGAGCTTACCACTTACTACACCAATGAGCATCCTCTGGTCATCCAGATAAACGACCAACTAAGAGTACTGAATGCTAGAAAGCAGGAAATCGACAATACTATTAATGAGCTACCAGAAGTCCAAAGAGAGTTTTTGACCCTTTCTGAGGATGTCAACATCAATAGAGAGATCTACCTCACTATTCTCAAAAATTATGAGCAACTAAAGATTGTTAAAGCGGGCGAAGTCAGCGATGCCCGTATTATTGATCTACCTATTAACACCTATAGAACGATCACCCCTAAAAAGCAGCTAATCATGATATTAGCGACCTTATCAGGGGCTCTCATAGGTGCTTTGTTAGTCTTCATCATGAATTTACTTAGAAACGTCGTCAAAGATCCTGAGCGTATCGAGTCTAAAACAGGGGTGCCCGTTATCGCCACTATTCCCCGCTCTGCTGCGCTATCCCGCTTGAGCGCCAACAAAAAATCCACCCCTCGTATGCTAGCGCATATTGATAATAGCAGCCTGAGCTATGAAGCCATTAAGAGCCTGCGAACGAGCCTGATATTGAGTACGCCAACCGTGGTTTCAGGTAGCCAAAACGCCAAATTATTTTTGATCACCGGGGAGAGCCCAGGCGTTGGCAAGTCATTTATCTCTGCAAACTTAGCGGAAGTCTTCGCTCAGCTGAACAAAAAAGTGTTAGTTATAGATGCTGATATGCGTATGGGCGAGCTACACACGATTTTTGGTCTGTCTCAGTATGATGGCTTGGCGGATTATCTATTGCTCGACGAGAGTACAGCACACCCTAGCGATAGTACTGATACGTACATAGGAAAGGAAGTCGCTGTTAAGAATGTGTCTGATTCTGCACTCGAGAACTTCATTCATCCTAGTGGCATGGAGCATATTGATTTTATACCGCGCGGCAAGCATCCCAATAATCCGGCCTCGCTACTGATCAGTGAGAAGTTCAAGGCTTTATTAAGCGTATTAAAGTCTCAGTACGATTATATTATCATCGACTCACCACCGGTATTGGCAGCATCAGATGCTATGGTGCTCGCTCAGCATGCCGATCAAGTGCTAATGGTCACTCGATATGATGATTCGATGGAAAGACAGCTCACTTATGCCATTAAACAGATGTATAAATCTGATATTCAAGTCGATGGCATTATTCTCAACGATGTCAAACGAGGTCTGATGAGTAAGTATAGCTATCATTACAGCTATGCCTACGGCAACAATCGCTAATATAAGGTAGGGGTGCTATATCTACAATCAAGCTCATTAACTAAGCTCTCCAAAAACTAAGCTTTTCAAAAACAGTGAGGTAGTAGAACCTTATGATAACTATCAATAATCTAAAAATAGCGGTAATCGGCCTTGGTTATGTGGGTCTGCCACTAGCGGTTGAGTTTGGTAAGCAGCTTGCAGTGATAGGGTTTGATATCAATGCTAGCCGCATTGCGGCGCTCAATAGCGGTACCGACCATACGCTAGAAGTCAGTGAGGAAGAGCTAGCACAAGCGGAAAGTTTAAGCTATAGCTCAGATATCAATGAACTTAAAGACTGTAACTTCTTTATTGTCACTGTACCTACGCCTATCGATAGCTCTAAACAGCCTGATCTGACGCCACTAATCAAGGCCTCAAAGGCTATAGGAAGCCTGCTAAAAAAAGACGATATTGTGGTCTATGAGTCTACGGTCTATCCAGGCGCAACCGAAGAGGTCTGCATTCCGGTGTTAGAGGAAGTCTCTGGACTCGTCTTCAATCAAGATTTTTATGCCGGCTACAGCCCTGAGCGTATTAATCCTGGCGATAAAGAGCACCGAGTAACCAATATCTTAAAGGTGACTGCGGGCTCAACCCCTGAGATTGCGGATTTTATAGATGAAGTCTATAACTTAATCATTACTGCCGGTACACATAAAGCGGCAAGTATTAAGGTCGCAGAAGCCGCCAAAGTGATTGAGAACACGCAACGCGATGTCAATATTGCGCTGATTAATGAGCTAGCGGTTATCTTCAATAAAATGGGTATAGATACCGAAGCCGTATTAAAAGCTGCAGGCACCAAATGGAACTTTCTTCCGTTTCGTCCCGGCCTCGTCGGTGGGCACTGTATCGGTGTCGACCCTTATTATCTGACTCATAAGGCGCAAGCTATCGGCCATAACCCTGAGATTATCTTAGCCGGGCGTCGTTTAAACGATAGCATGGGTGAGTATGTGGTGACTCAATTAGTCAAAATTATGATTAAAAAGCGTATCCAAGTAGAAGGGGCCAAAGTCTTGGTCTTAGGCTTAAGCTTCAAAGAGAACTGTCCTGATGTGCGCAATACGAAGGTCATCGACATTGTCCATGAACTCAACGAGTACAACATCGAAGTCGACGTTTATGATCCTTGGATAGATGCTAATGAAGCCAAGCGAGAATATGGTATTACCCCTATTGCCCAGCCTGTTGCCAACCAATACGACGCTATTATTTTAGCCGTTGCTCATGAGCAGTTTGTCGAGATGGGGGTAGAGGTGATGAGAGCTTTTGGGAGGAGTAATCACGTCCTTTATGATTTGAAGTATCTGTTCAGCAAAGAAGAAACCGACATGCGCCTTTAGGGCACTAAAACCAATAACACGCTCAAAGCCATAGGGAATACACTGACCATGACCGCGACCGCATATCAACAAGTGACGCAAGCGTTATCCCAGAAGCCCAAGACTTGGCTCATCACCGGAGTAGCGGGTTTTATAGGCTCAAACCTACTCGAGACGCTGCTGCTATTAGATCAAAAAGTTGTTGGTCTAGATAACTTCGCGACTGGCTTTCAGCATAACTTAGATGAAGTACAGGGTTTAGTAAGTAGCGAGCAGTGGCAGAACTTTACCTTTATAGAAGGCGATATTCGTAAGCTCACGGACTGTCAGAGCGCCTGCGCAGGCGTTGATTATGTACTACATCAAGCAGCACTCGGCTCAGTACCACGCTCTATCGCTGATCCTATCAATACCAACGCTACCAATATCTCCGGCTTCTTAAATATGCTGATAGCAGCTCGCAATGCCAAGGTCGCAAGCTTTACCTATGCCGCTAGCAGCTCAACGTATGGTGATCACCCGGCACTACCGAAAGTCGAAGAAAACATCGGTAAGCCGTTATCACCATACGCGGTGACGAAGTATGTCAATGAGCTCTATGCCGATGTGTTTGCCCGTACTTATGGCTTTCATACTATTGGCCTGCGCTATTTTAATATCTTTGGCAAACGGCAAGCGCCTGATGGCGCTTATGCAGCAGTGATACCTAAATGGACGGCGGCGATGATCGCAGGCGATGTGGTCTATATCAATGGTGATGGCGATACTAGCCGTGATTTTAATTTTATTGAAAATGCGCTACAGGCCAATATCTTGGCAGCAACCGCTAACGATGAAGCAAAAGATCAAGTCTATAACGTAGCGGTCGGTGGCCGTACGACGCTGAATACTTTATTCACTGCCTTAAAGGACAATCTAAGTATAAACGGGGTGAGTTATAACCAAGCGCCTATTTATCGCGACTTTCGCGAAGGCGATGTGCGCCATAGTCAGGCAGATATTAGTAAGATTCAAAACGCGTTGGGCTATGCGCCGCAGTTTGAGGTCATTGCCGGCATCAAAAAAGCCATGCCTTGGTACGTTAATTTTTTACAAAACCGCTTGGCTTTGGATAAATTATGTTGACTATCATTAAGCAGCTGTTTGCTCTGCTGACAGATGAGCAGATAAGGCATTTTTATGTCTTGCAAGTCTTAGTAGTCATTATGGCTTTTACCGAGCTGTTAGGTATTGCCTCTATTGCGCCCTTTATGGCTCTGATTGGCGATATGAGCATACTTGAGACCAATGGTGTTTTCGCCCAGCTGTATCAGCTATCTGGTCTTAACGACCCCACGGATTTCTTGTTTTATACCGGTGTGCTTGTGTTAGCTATGCTGACTTTTTCTACGGTGGTTTCTATGTTTACGATTTGGAAGCTGTCTATCTTTGGCGCCCGCATAGGGACGGAGATCGCTGATCGCCTCTATACTTATTATATGCAGCAAAACTGGCAATTTCACGCCAGTGGCAGTAGTGCCCAGCTGACCAAGCAGGTCTCTACCGAAGCGGCGCGTATTAGTAATGGCATCATACAGCCGCTGGTGCGGATGAACGCCAAGCTGGTTTTGGCGCTATTTATCTCTGTCAGTATCGTGATTTATGAGCCACTTATTGCCCTTTTAGGCTTATCTATATTTTCGTTAGCTTACTTTTTACTCTATAGATTGGTGCGAAAAAAGTTAGTGAGTAATGGTCAGAAGCTCTCCAATGTTTCGACTCAGCGTTTTCGGCTGATGAACGAAGGCTTTGGTGGTATTAAGGATGTCTTACTCCTCAATCGTAGCCATGATTTTATTGAGCGTTTCTATGATAGTGGTAAGGTCTTTGCCCGTGCGCAAGGAACCAATATCGCCATTAGCCAAGTTCCACGATACTTTATAGAGCTCATAGCCTTTGGGGCAATGATTTCACTCGTGCTGGTATTGATTAAACTGCACTCGGGTAATTTAGGAGAGGTGCTACCTATTTTAGCGGTTTATGCATTAGCTGCTTTTAAGCTATTGCCCGCCTTACAGCAGATCTATGCCAGTGTTTCTACCATTAAAGGCAATGTTGCCGCTTTTGAGGCAGTAAAAGAGGACTTAGAGCGCTCCTTCGAGAATCAAAAGACTCTTATTAACACTCCGATACCGACACCGATTAGTCTGCACAAAAGCATTATCCTAAAAGAGATAGAGTTCAGTTATCCCGGCAAAGACATAGCGGCAGTAGACGGCGTCAATATGAGTATCCCTTTCAATAGCGTGATAGGTTTAGTCGGTTCTTCCGGCTCTGGTAAGTCTACTTTGATCGATTTACTGCTCGGCCTGCTGACCCCGCAACACGGTAGTCTGTATATTGATGATATTCGTATTACTGCAAACAACAATCGTGCTTGGCAAAATTTACTAGGCTTTGTACCGCAGAGTATATTTTTGAGCGAAGGCACTATCGCAGAAAATATTGCCTTTGGGGTGCCCAGCAAAGATATCTGCCAAGAGCAAGTCCATAAAGCGTTAACGCTTGCCAACCTAACCGAATTGGTCAACCAACTACCCGAAGGTGTCAACACAAAAGTAGGCGAGCGCGGGGTAAAGCTCTCAGGAGGACAGCGTCAACGTATCGGCATTGCACGCGCGCTCTATCATGAAGCCCAGGTGCTAGTCTTCGACGAAGCCACCAGTGCTCTAGACGGCATAACCGAAAAGATAGTGATGGATGCTATCCATGACTTCAGTGGTAAAAAAACTATCATTATGATTGCTCATCGCCTAAAGACGGTAGAGAAGTGTGATCTTATCTACTTTATGGAGCATGGGAAAATAGTAGATCGTGGCACTTATCAAGATCTAGTAGTACGTAACTTAAAGTTTAAGGAGATGGCGAAACACGCCTAACGTTATAACGGCAGATCTAGAAGCTATCTTTATGCTCACAGCTGCTCGAAGCGCTTATTTTAGGGATATATATAAGAAGGTGGAATCTATGAAGATATTAATTACTGGCGGTGCAGGCTTTATCGGCTCTGCGGTGATCCGTCATATTATTAACAATACCGATAATGAAGTGTGCAATATTGATAAGCTGACTTATGCGGGTAATTTAGAGTCTTTAGTAGATATCGACCAGAACGCCAGGTATCAGTTTCAACAGCTAGATATCTGTAATGCCCAAGCATTAGAGGATGTCTTCAATCGTTTTAAGCCTGATTTGGTGATGCACCTTGCCGCTGAGTCGCATGTCGATCGCTCCATTGATGGCCCAGCAGAGTTTATTACTACTAATATCGTCGGCACTTATACTTTATTAGAGGTTGCCCGTCAGTATTGGCAAAGCCTTGATGAGACATATAAATCCCGTTTTAGGTTCCATCATATCTCAACCGATGAAGTATATGGAGATTTGGCAGGGTCAGAGGCGCTGTTTGTTGAGTCTACTGCTTACGCACCAAGCTCTCCTTATTCTGCCTCAAAAGCCAGCGCCGATCACTTGGTACGGGCCTGGGGGCGCACTTATGGTCTACCTATTATTATCACTAATTGCTCTAACAATTATGGGCCGTATCATTTCCCAGAAAAACTTATTCCTTTAGTTATCTTAAACGCTTTGGATGATAGCGCCTTGCCGATCTATGGCAAAGGTGATCAGATCCGCGATTGGTTGTTTGTGGAGGATCATGCTCGGGCGCTTTATAAGGTGGTCACGGAGGGCAAAGTCGGCGAGACTTATAACATTGGCGGGCATAATGAAAAACAAAACATCGAAGTTGTCACCACCATCTGCCAGATCTTGGATCAAAGGCAGCCTCGTGCTGATGGCGCTAAATATGAGTCACTAATCAGCTTTGTCACAGATCGTCCCGGTCATGATTTGCGCTATGCCATTGATGCTAGCAAGATTGCCAATGAGCTCGGATGGACGCCGATAGAGACTTTTGAGAGTGGTATTGAAAAAACGATCAGCTGGTACTTAGAGAATCTAGCATGGTGCCGGCGTGTACAAGATGGTAGCTATCAACGCAAACGATTAGGAGTACATCATGAGTCATAATACTAAAGGCATCATTTTAGCAGGCGGTTCTGGCACTAGGCTCTATCCTTTAACGCAAGGGGTCAGTAAACAGCTCATGGCGGTTTATGATAAGCCGATGATTTTTTATCCGCTTTCAGTGCTGATGTTAGCGGGTATCAAAGAGATTTTGATTATTACTACGCCAGAAGACGCCTCACAGTTCCAACGCTTATTAGGCGATGGTAGCCAGCTCGGTGTCTCATTGCAATATGCGCAGCAGCCAAGCCCAGATGGGTTAGCGCAAGCGTTTATCATTGGGGAAGAATTCATTGGTAAAAGTGATGTTTGCTTAATACTAGGGGATAATATTTTTTATGGTCATGGCCTCGTTAAAATGTTGCAGCAAGCCCAAGATAATGTACGAGATCACGAGTATGCAACGGTGTTTGGTTACTACGTCAAAGATCCAAATCGCTACGGGGTAGTCGATTTTGACGAGACTGGCAAAGCTTTGAGTATCGAGGAGAAACCTGTAGAACCCAAAAGCTCTTATGCGGTAGTAGGCTTGTATTTTTATCCAAACTCAGTGATAGAGATTGCCAAAAAAGTCACCCCATCGCAGCGCGGCGAGTTAGAGATAACCACAGTAAACCAGACTTATCTAGAGCGTGAGCAGTTGCATGTCGAGCTCATGGGACGTGGGTTTGCTTGGTTAGATACGGGTACTCATGAGAGTCTAATAGATGCCAGTAACTTCATCCAAACGATAGAGAATCGTCAGGGGCTAAAAGTAGCTTGCCTTGAAGAGATTGCTTTTGAAAAAGGTTATATAAACCGTGAGCAGCTACTAGCGTTAGCCGAACCTTTACATAAAAATCAATATGGCCAATATCTGATTAGACGGGCTAATGACAGAAAGGTAGGACATTAATATGAAGGTTATAGGGACGGATATCGCCGACGTTATCATCATCGAGCCTGAGGTGCACGGTGATGAACGCGGCTATTTTGTCGAGACATATCGTCAAGATATTCTAGAGCGCTTTGTGGGCTATAGCGTCAACTTCATCCAAGATAACGAGTCCAAATCTGACCGCGGGGTGCTGCGAGGTCTGCATTATCAGCTAGGCGGTAGCGCCCAAAGTAAACTAGTACGGGTGATTTCAGGGCGAGTCTTGGATGTCGCCGTCGATATCCGTCAGGGCAGTCCAACGTTTGCTCGGCACGTCGCTATTGAGTTGAGCGCTGAAAATAAAAGACAAGTGTTTGTACCAAAGGGGTTTGCTCATGGGTTTGTGGTATTAGAAGATAATACTATCTTTAGCTATAAAGTTGATAATTACTACAGCCCCAAAGACGATAGAGGCATCGCTTTTGACGATCCAAGCCTAGCGATTAACTGGCAAGTGCCCACTAGCCAGCTATTACTGTCGGGGAAAGATCAACAACAACCTTTGCTGGCTGACGCTGAGCTATTTAGCTATCAGAGCAATGATTATCAGACGAGTGATTATGAGTACTAATATCTTAGTGACAGGCGCAGGCGGGCAGCTAGGCTCTGAGCTGCGCTATCTCAGTGAGAACGAGCTTAGCTTAAGCGAGGGCCTAGCTTTTATTTTCGCTGATAAAAGTAGCTTAGATATTACGAGTAAAGCTGCGATTGAGCGCTTTTGTAGTATCAATAGCGTTAGCCATATTATTAATTGTGCCGCTTTTACCGCCGTAGATAAAGCGGAGAGTGAAGCGGATAAAGCCAATGCTATTAACCATCTCGCGGTCAAGTACTTAGCTGAGGTGGCAAAAAAGCACGACATAGCTGTGATCCATATCTCAACTGACTATGTTTTCGATGGTAGTAGCAAGCAAGCTTACCAAGAGACAGATACTCCTAATCCAAAAAATGTGTATGGTAAAAGCAAGTGCCTAGGTGAGCAAGTACTACAGGATATCAATCCCGCGAGAAGCATTATCATTCGTACTTCTTGGCTATATTCTTTATTCGGCAGTAATTTTTTAACCACTATGCTCAGACTAGGGCAAGAGCGAGAGCAGCTAAATGTAGTGAGCGATCAAATCGGATCACCGACTTATGCTCGCGACTTAGCGAGAGCGATTTTACAGATTATCCCTCAGCTTAGCCGCGCGAATGAGAACGTACCAATCTATCATTATAGTAATCAAGGCCAGTGCAGTTGGTATGACTTTGCCAAGGCTATTTTTGCAGCGGCCGATATCGATTGTCGCGTAAAGCCAATACCTAGTAGCGACTATCCCACGCCTGCTAAGCGGCCTAGCCATTCAGTATTGGCGACCGCAAAGATCGAGCAGGAGTTTGGAGTTGATTTAGTGCAAT
Organism: Psychrobacter sp. 1U2; assembly: GCF_051847575.1. NCBI lineage: Bacteria > Pseudomonadati > Pseudomonadota > Gammaproteobacteria > Moraxellales > Moraxellaceae > Psychrobacter > Psychrobacter sp. 1U2. Next base: position 41,560 of record NZ_JBPYDC010000015.1, on the reverse strand, counting down.
GGTCACAAAGCTTAAGGAGCTGCTTAGCGCGTTATTGACGCTACTGTAGATAGAGATAAATTATATTCGCATACGAGAGAGTATCATGATTCCCGTCACGAAAGCTTATTTGCCCAATAAAGACAACTACCAAGATTACGTAGAGGGTATTTTTCGTCGTGGCTGGCTGACCAATAATGGGCGTCTGGTAAAAGAGCTAGAGAATCGTTTGCAGAATTATTTAGGCGTCAAGCATTTGATAGTAGTAGCTAATGGTACGCTAGCCTTGCAACTGGCCTACAAGGCATTGGAGCTAAAAGGCGAGGTCATCACTACACCTTTTAGTTTTGTTGCGACTACCAGCAGCTTAGTGTGGGAGGGGTTGAAGCCTGTTTTTGTCGATATTGATTCTGCTACTTTTAACATGGATACCACTAAGATTACGGCAAAAATCAGCAAAAACACGAGCGCCCTTGTCCCTGTACACGTCTTTGGTAACCCTTGTGAAGTAGAGCAGATACAAGACATCGCCCAAAAAAACAACCTAAAGGTGATCTATGATGGTGCCCATGCGTTTGATACGCAGTATAAAGGTCAAAGCGTGTTAAGTTATGGCGATATCAGTACCTTAAGCTTTCATGCCACTAAGCTATTTCACAGCACTGAAGGTGGGGCAATCATCACTAACGATGATGAGCTGGCGGGCAAAATAAGACTGATGATGAACTTCGGTATCGCTAGCGCTACCAAAATCAACGCTATGGGTATCAATGCGAAGATGAACGAGTTTGAGGCAGCGATGGGGCTATGTGTATTAGATGAGATAGAGCTCATTAAGGATAGCAGGGCTAAAGTGTGGCGTATCTATCAACAAGCCTTGACCCAAAAAACACTCTCCTTTCAACATTGGCATAAAAGTAGCGAAAATAACCACGCTTATGCACCCATACTTTTTAACTCAGAGCCAGAGTTATTAAGAGTGGAGGCTAAACTTAAACAAAACCATATCTTTCCGAGACGCTACTTCTATCCTAGTTTGGACACTTTAGACTATCTGGGTCATAAGCAAGTCTGCAAACAGTCAAGAGACATTGCTAGTCGAATACTTTGTCTACCATTATTTACCGGTCTAACAAAACAAGAGCAAGATAAAATCATTGCGTGTATTGAATCATGATACAAAAAAAGATACTGATATTAGGCGGCTCAGAGTTTCAAGTCCCTTTGATTCAAGCGGCGAAACAGCTAGGCCTGTATGTGCTCACTTGCGATTATCTTCCGGACAATCCGGGTCACGCTCTCGCAGACAAATACATTAATGTCAGTACCACTGATAAAGATGCGGTTCTGCAAGTGGCTATTGATCATAAGATTGATAGTATCGCTACCTTTGCATCAGATCCAGCTATTCCTACTATAGGCTATGTCGTCGAGCAGTTAGGGTTGCCTGGTATTAGCGCTCGAGCAGCTGAGAGCTTTTCGCATAAGGGCTTGTTTCGGCAAGTGTTAAAACAAGCGGGACTAAAAACTCCAAGTTTTTATCTGACTGAGTCAGCTTCTATCCCGCTTGGACTAAATGATAATAAACCCTACATCATCAAGCCCGTTGACAGCTCGGGTAGCAAAGGCGTTAGGTTAAGTACCGGCACTCAAAGCAATATTGTAGAGTGTATCAATTATGCCTTGAGCTTCTCTCGTAGCCATAGATGCATCATTGAAGAGTACCTCGAGGGTCCGCAAGTTCATGGCGATGGCTTTTTGCAAGACGGTAAGCTGATAGCAGGCTATTTTGGCGATCAGTACTTTTATACTCAAAGCGATAGCTTTATTCCTATCTCAACTCGCTGGCCGACTGTCCATGCTGATATTCACCAGCAATTGAAAATACAGCTAGAGCAGCTAGCAGCCCATACTGGATATCTTAATGGTCCTATCAATGTTGAAGCTCGGCTCAACTGTGACAATGAGCTGTACCTTATCGAAGTAGGCGCTAGAAACGGCGGCAACTTTGTACCTTTGCTGCAGCAGCGCTTAACTGGGTTTGATTATGTCGATGCGGTGCTAAAGGTCAGCTTGGGACAAAAGGTAGCCCACGATGAGACCTCTCAGCAAAGGATCGGTGCTTACTATGTCCTGCATGCGTCAACCGACGGTATCTTTGCCGGTATAGACATTGATCCCTCTCTAGAGCCTTTTATCTTTTATAAAAGACTACTCAAGAAAAAGGGGGAGGCCGTGCAGCAGTATTGCGGCTCGCATACCTCGATTGGAGTTTTACTGTTAGCGTTTCCAACGGTTGAGTTAAGAGATCAGCAGATGAATAGTATCGCGGATTTACTCAAGGTGTTATATGCGTAGCCATAGAAAATCAGAGGGTAGCGGCATCGCTCAATGACCAGATCAAACTCACAGGGAGTGATGATGCTAAAGAATATGAAGGTTTATCTCAGAGCTTTAGAGTTAGAGGATTACCAAACCTCTATCGCCTGGAGGCAAGATCAAGAGATCTGGGACATGGTAGTCGGTCGGCGTTATTTTGTTTCAAGTGAGTTTGAAAAGAATTGGGTGCAGCAAGCGGGCGACTTGCCGGCGCAGTTAAAGCTAGCTATTTGTGACGTACTCACAGAAGACTATATCGGTAATATATACCTCAGTAATATCGATTTTTTTAATCGAACTGCTAATTCAGGTAAGCTCATTGGTAACAAAGCCTACTGGGGCAAAGGGTTTGGCACCCATGCTACGTTACTCCTTTTGTATCATGCCTTTTACGATTTAGGCTTAGAGAGAATAGAGTCGCGCGTTTTACTGAATAATCAAGCGTCGATACGAGTACTAGAAAAGTGTGGCTATAAAATAGAAGGAGTCATGAGAAAAGCGGTGTTTAAAGCAGGCCAGTCGCAAGATTTAACTTTGATGTCAGTCATTAGAGAAGATTACGACGAAGTGATTAAAATATACCAGTAGACAGATTATAGGCTTGATTACGCTAAAGGATAGTTGCCGCACTTATCACAAGGATTGTAAAGTGAACACTAACGTAGATAGCTCACAGGTTAGGGACATAAATTTATCACCTCCTGAACCTAAATCAGAAGCAGAAATAATAGCGCATTGGCAAGAGAGCTATACCGTGCCTTTAGTGTCTATTGTCTGTATTACCTATAATCATGAGCCCTATATTCGCGATACTTTAAATGGGTTTTTGATGCAAAAAACGGACTATCCCTTTGAGGTGTTAATTCATGATGATGCGTCCGTAGATAACACCGCAGATATTATTCGCGACTATGAGCAAAGATATCCCAATATCATAAAACCTATTTATCAAACTGAGAATCAGTATTCTAAAGGTATAAAAATCAGTCCGACTTTTAACTTTCCAAGAGCGCAAGGGGACTATATTGCTTTATGTGAAGGCGATGATTTTTGGACTTGTAGCGATAAGCTCAACCGGCAAGTCTCATTTTTACGCACAAATCCTAAAATTTTCCTGTCTATTCACCGCGCCCATATCTGCATGGATAATCAAATCACCGATGTCTCTACTAGTCATGGAGAATCTGAGACCGTATTGCCCTCAAAATTAGTTTATACCACAGCGGGGCAGTTTTGCCCGACCGCTTCTATGGTAATCGCTAGAGAAAAAGTGGCAGTGATGCCTGAGTTCTTTGATAAGGTGCCCATTGGCGACTTTTTTTTAGAGGCAATAACCGCTATTGGCGGCGTGCATTATTTGCCAGAGGCTTGTAGCGTATATCGCGTTGGCAGTAGGGGTTCTTGGACGAATAGGGTAGTCAGTGATGATGAGAAGTTCTTTAAAAAAAGCGAGAAAATGCTGATGAGTTTAAAAGAGCTCGAAGCCTATTTGCAGCCTCGTAATAGCCAGTATGTTCATCATAAAGCTACTGCTATACATCTTAATTTGGCTAATAGATACTTGCAGCAGGGGAATTTTGAAAAATATAAAGAAAACTGGTTTGCCTCTTTTAAACATATGAGGCGTCCACAAAGAACAGATATAAGACTGTTCTTAGGCTTATTAAGAATTAGGTTCTAAGGCTTTAGGAACATATATCAGCTAGCACTAGACATAACTCAGAAATACATTCAAAATAAAGAATATACTTCTTTACAATAAGTAAACGCTATAGCATACTTATGTTAACTATTTTTTATATGTATCAGGATATTAATCGAATTTGGACAAAATAATATTGAAAATTTGCGAGAAAAGCTATGAATTATAAATCTTTTGCAGACCTCTCCATTGATATTAATAACAACTTATTCAAATTAAATGATGAAGACTATGATTTGATTGTCGGTATTCCTCGTAGCGGCATGATACCAGCATATATGATAGGGCTTTATTTAAATGTTCATGTTACCAGTCTAGACTCATTCATTAATAACGATAAATTAACTTCCGGAGTATCTAGAAATACAAAAACGCCTCTCGTTTTTGCTATTGATGCTCAAAAGGTTTTATTGGTAGACGATAGTATCGTAACCGGTAAAGCGATGCAGCTAGCATTACAAAGAATACCAGACAACATTAAAAACCGTATCACCACTTGCGCCATTTATTCAGATAAAAAAAACAAGCCTGATGTCGATATCTATTTAGAGTATGTGAAACGGCCGCGAGTCTTTGAGTGGAATATCTTTCATGCAAGGCTGATGAAAAACGCTTGCTTAGATATAGACGGCGTACTGTGTATTGATCCTACAGAAGACGAAAATGATGATGGTGACAACTATATCCATTTCATGTTGAATGCCAAACCACTTCATATACCCAGCACTAAGATAAAAGCTTTAGTTACTAGTAGGCTAGAGAAATATCGCCCGCAGACTGAGCAATGGCTCAATACTCACAATATACAATACGATGAGCTAATAATGCTAGATCTGCCTAGCAAAAAAGAACGTCAAAAGCTTGGCGTGCACTCCGAACACAAGGCTGACTACTATAGCAAGTCTGGGCTCGATCTTTTTGTAGAAAGTGCGCCCGCGCAAGCTTTAGATATCATGACCGCCACAGGCAAGCCGGTTTTCTGTACGGGTAATAATCGGATGTACGATCCTACTCTAAGCCGAGCCTTGATGAAGTCGCCAACGAGCTTGTTAAAGCAGTGGGAGCATTCGATCGCTATCAAGCTTCCTGTCTCACTAAAAAGAATCATTAAGCCAATTTATAACACATTGCTAACGCGAAACTAATAACTTAAGTGAATGCTAGTCCTGTAGGCTCAACTCAATGATACGGAGCTACTTTGAAAAAAATAACGATACTTCTTCCTGATATGCGCGAGGGCGGTGTTGAAAAAATGCGCCTTATCTTAGCTAAGGAGTGGCGGTCTCAATACGATGTTGAGTTCCTACTGCTATCAAAAAGAGGGGGGTTACTTGAGCTTATTCCTAAAGATATTCGAGTAACTGTGCTCAACATAACCAGATACAGAAGGCTGCTTCCTAGCTTAACGCGTTATATTCGCCAAGAAAAACCCGAGGTTATTTTGGCGGCGATGTGGCCGTTGACGGTTGTTGCTGCACTGGCGACTAAACTGAGTCTACAAAAGACCATTTGTGTGATCAGCGAGCATGGTATTTTGTCAGCTCAATATCAGCCTAAAGGTAAGTGGCATGACTTGGGTCTCAGAGGAAGTATGGCGCTCTCTTATCGGCTGAGTAATGAGGTGGTCGCGGTCTCAAAAGGCGTAGCTAAAGACATCGCTTTGTTATCTTCACTACCTTTAGAGTCGATCAAGGTTATCTACAATCCCGCCTCAAAAATAGAGCTAAATAACTTTCAAGCCAAAAGTCCCTTTGCGGTCAATGATGGACTAGCAATCATAGCGGTAGGGCGTTTTAAAAAAGTTAAGAACCATGCGCTATTAATCAAAGCCTTTGCGCTAGTCAGAGAAAAAGTAACAGCCAAGCTTTATATCGTAGGTGATGGCGACTTGAGGGGTGAGTATGAGGCATTAATTGGGTCGCTTAACTTACAACAAGACGTTGTTTTAACCGGATTTGTCAATGATCCTTCTGCCTACTATATCCATGCTGATCTATTTGTCCTGTCCTCCGACTACGAAGGTTTTGGCAATGTCATCGTCGAGGCTATGGATGCAGGAACTCCCATTGTCGCCACCGACTGCGAATCTGGTCCTAGAGAGATTCTTGAAGAGGGGAAATACGGCACCTTAGTTCCCGTAGGGGATGTCAACGCTTTAGCTGACGCTATGCTTGAATCATTAGAGCAGGAGCACGACCATGAAGCGCTAAAGCGTCATGCCGCCACCTTTTCAGTGGCTAAGATCTCCGCTCAGTATTTAGCTGTTATGTTTCCTAATATCGCTTAAGTTAAAGCTCAATGAAAGATATCCTCTAGCAAAGCTGAAATTTACCAATTTTTGTTTGTAATCACGGTGAAATGGTAGAAACATAAGTATCAAATTAAGATTTAATCGGACAATTAGTAGCTATAGACTCAATAATATGCAATATTAAGGATATAAATACTACAATAACGAAACGATGCAGTATCACTTGTGTAGCAAAAATTTGTGATTGATAAGCTTTTAATCGACAAGCTTATGCAGTGTTATTAAGGTAGTGATTACTACAAGCTAGCAAGGATGACATATGGAAGCTGTTATAGATACTGGCATCAGCATGCATGGGCTTTGCAAAAAGCTATTTCCCATATGTCGCAGTATAACGGGTAATGGCTTTCGTAAGTCTTTAGCGATAATAAAAAACGATGTGCAACTGGATGATTTACAGTTTTTCGAAGTCGCCACAGGTACTCAGTGCTTTGATTGGGAAGTGCCAAAAGAGTGGAACATTAGGGATGCTTATATTATCACTCCCGATGGTAACAAAATTTGCGATTTTAAAGCCTCGAACCTACACGTTGTTGGTTATTCTATGCCAGTGGATCAAGAGATCTCGCTTGAGATGCTGCAAAACCATTTGTATTCATTACCCAATCAGCCCGATGCTATCCCTTATATTACCTCATACTATCAAGAGCGGTGGGGCTTTTGTCTCACCGAGCAGCAAAGAGAGGCGCTTAAACCTGGCATTTATCAAGTATATATCGATAGTGAATTAACAGCGGGCAGCTTAACTTATGGCGAGTTGATCATAGCAGGTGACACAGAGCAAGAGGTGTTGTTATCCAGTTATCTATGCCATCCTTCAATGGCCAATAATGAATTGTCAGGTCCAGTCGTCACCGCCTTCTTAGCCAAATGGCTATTGAGCTTACCCTCTAGAAGATATACCTACCGCATTATCATCATCCCTGAAACCATCGGCTCTATTACTTACCTCAGCCGCCATTATCAAACCATGAAAAAGAATATCATCGCTGGCTTTAATATTACCTGCGTAGGTGATGATAGGGCTTATTCATACTTGTCTTCAAGAACCGGCGATACGCTAGCCGATCAAGCTGCTAAGCACGTTTTAGCCCATACCCATCCTGATTATGTAAGTTATTCGTTTTTAGACAGAGGCAGTGATGAGCGGCAGTACTGTAGCAGCGGGATAGATCTACCTGTCTGTTCTATTATGAGAAGCAAATATGGCTGCTATCCTGAGTATCATACCTCTTTAGATGATTTAGAGTTGGTAACCGCAAGCGGCTTACTTGGTAGTTATCGAGTATTAAAAAAAGCTATCCAATGCCTTGAGGCCAATGAGACGCTTACCACGACGGTACTGGGTGAGCCTCAACTCGGTAAGCGCGGTCTGTATCCGACTATCGGCACAAAAGAAGGGGGCGCTAAAGTGCAGAATATGATGGACTTTCTTGCCTATTGTGATGGGGTCAGTAGTAACTTAGAGATAGCAGATAAAATAAAACTACCGCTGTGGGAGCTTGACGATATTATAAATCAACTAAAAGCTGAGCAATTACTAAAAAGCGTTCACTAAATACTTGCGCAAAGACCGTAGCTCAAGGCATTCAGTTGTCTTTGATACTGCAAACTAGCTACAGATAATAGGCATATTAGTTATTTTATTTTTGTCATATATATTCTGTATTTAACATATATATGTGTTATAGTTTTGTTAAAGGAATTTTGATAAACAAACGTTAAATCGTGCATTGTCGAGCTGACAACTAGTAGAGGGATTTTACATGTTGAGTAATAGCACCATCCTCATAACTGGCGGTACAGGATCTTTTGGTAATACCTTCGTCAGGATGACCCTTGAAAAATATAATCCAAAAAAAATAATTATCTTTTCACGTGACGAGATGAAGCATTGGGAGATGGCCAAAAAGTTTAAGGGTGATGAGCGAGTGCGCTTCTATATTGGTGATGTCCGTGATAAGGAGCGACTATACCGCGCTTTAGATACTGTCGATTATGTCGTACATGCTGCTGCAACCAAGATTGTCCCTACTTCAGAATACCACCCCTATGAATGTGTAAAAACCAATATCCATGGTGCTATGAACCTCATTGATGCTTGTATCGATAAAGCTGTCAAAGGCGTCGTAGCGTTATCTACTGATAAAGCCAGTAGCCCAATCAATCTTTATGGAGCGACTAAGCTAGTATCAGATAAGCTTTTCGTCGCTGGCAATTGCGGTTCTGCGGAGCATGGTACCAAGTTTTCAATCGTTCGCTACGGTAATGTCATGGGCTCTCGTGGTTCAGTGATTCCATTTTTTATGTCGATTAAAGATACAGGCGTAGTGCCGATTACCGACCCTCGTATGACGCGTTTTATGATCTCGTTAGAAGAGGGGGTGAGGTTAGTCTGGCTCGCATTTGAGGATATGGTCGGAGGGGAGATTTATGTCAAAAAAATACCCTCGATGAAAGTGGCTGACTTAGCTCGGGTGGTCGCTCCAGAGGCCAAGCAGCAAATAATAGGTATCCGTCCAGGTGAGAAGCTGCATGAGCAGATGATTAGTAGTGAAGACGCTTGCTACACCTACGAGTATGCTGAATATTTCAAAATCTTACCTATGATAAATAATTGGGCGTCCTGTCCAAAACGTATCAAAGATGGCAAAAAAGTCTCGCAAGGTTTCGTCTATACCAGTGATAGCAATCCAGAATGGATGACAGATGATGAGCTACAAGGATGGATGGAAATCAATCGTGAAAAAATAGGGAGTATATAAATGATTCCTTATGGTCGTCACACTATCAGTCAGCAGGACATCAATGCTGTGGTTGCGGTGCTACAGTCAGATTTTTTGACCCAAGGGCCTCAGGTTCCCGCATTCGAACAAGCCATTATAGACGCTTGTGATGCGCGATATGCGGTCGCGGTAAACAGTGCCACTTCTGCCTTACATTTATCCTGCCTAGCATTAGGTTTGGGCCAAGGGGACTGGCTGTGGACAACGCCAAATACCTTTGTGGCGACGGCTAACTGCGGGCTGTATTGCGGTGCTAAAGTGGATTTCGTAGATATCGACCCGCGCACCTATAACCTTTGTGCAGTTGCATTAGAAAATAAGCTAATCGCCGCTGAAAAAGTGGGTAAGTTACCTAAAATAGTGATTCCTGTCCATTTCAGTGGTCAACCTTGTGATATGCAAGCGATAGCTAAGCTGGCAACAAAGTACGGTTTCAGCGTCATTGAAGATGCCTCACATGCGATCGGCGGTAGATATCAAGATGAGCCTATCGGCAATAGTCGCTATAGCGATATTACTATCTTTAGTTTTCATCCTGTCAAGATAGTCACTAGCGCTGAGGGCGGGGCTGCTGTGACCAACCGCGCAGATTTAGTTGAAAAACTGCGCTTGCTACGTAGTCACGGTATTACCCGCGACGAGCAGCTAATGACACAGGCTATGGACGGCCCTTGGTATTATGAGCAACTAGATCTAGGCTTTAATTACCGAATGACAGAGCTGCAAGCGGCTCTTGGCTTGTCGCAAATGCAGCGACTAGAGGAGTTCGTTAGCAAGCGTCATCAACTTGCAGAGCGTTATGATGAACAACTCCAAAACCTAGCGATTATATTGCCATGGCAACACTCAGATAGTTATTCTGCTATGCATTTGTATGTCATTCGCATACCTTTAGAAAACAAAACCGCTAGCCATCTAGAAACCTTTAATGCTATGCGCGCGGCTGGCATTATGGTCAATTTGCACTACATCCCTGTACATAGGCAGCCTTATTATCAACAGATGGGCTTTACAGCTGGCCAGTTTCCCCAAGCTGAGCGCTATTATAAAGAAGCGATGAGCTTGCCTATGTATCCGGCGCTGACTGAGAAGCAGCAAGACCAGGTTTGCTCGTCACTCAAAACTATACTGGGGGAAGACAATGTATAGTTTAGCGCCCAGTCATAAGCTTGCGCTAGGAACCGCGCAATTCGGCCTGCCATACGGTGTTGCCAATATGACGGGTAAAGCCTCTAGAGATATGGTTCATGAAATACTGGGTATTGCTCGCGGTGCCAGCATAACTATGCTCGATACTGCCATTAGCTATGGTGATAGTGAAGCAGTGTTAGGGCAGCAAAATCTGGCACCATTCAACATAGTGAGTAAGCTACCTGAGGTGCCGCGTGATTGTCTAAATATAGACGAGTGGGTAGAAGCGCAAGTACGCACTTCATTAAGGCGGTTACAGGTCAATAAATTACATGGTTTATTACTGCACCGGCCAGCCCAGCTGCTTGAAGCAGTTGGAGAGACGCTATATCAGTCACTCCTAAAACTCAAAGCCCAAGGGTTAGTCGATTACATTGGCGTCTCTGTCTATGCTCCTAATGAGTTATCTCAGCTGCTAAAAAGCTTTGATTTCGATGTGGTGCAAGCGCCTATAAGTCTATTTGATAGGCGCATGGAGCAAACGGGTATGCTCAGCCAACTCAAAAAAGCAGGCGTTGCCATTCATAGTAGATCGGCTTTTTTGCAAGGTCTTTTACTGATGCCGAGCGCTAAGATTCCAGTATATTTTATGCCATGGTTGCCACTTGTTAAGGCCTACCACGATTGGCTGGCCGAACAAAACCTCTCTGCATTACAAGCCTGCCTGAGCTATCTAGCTCAGCAAGTCGATATCGATAAAATCATAGTTGGGGTGGACAATGCCCAGCAACTGCAACAGATTATTACCGCTATTAATTTGCCTAAGATAGCTATTCCTGAGCGCTTACACTCTACAGATGAGGGTTTACTTAACCCGTCGAGGTGGCTGCTATGACTTTGCGATTAGGCGTTATAGGATCCTCTGAGGGTAACGGCCACCCTTATTCGTGGAGTGCTATTTTTAATGGTTACGACATCGTGGCAATGGAAGAATGTGGCTATCCTGTCATACCGCGCTATTTGCAGCAACAGGACTGGCCTGCGAGTCAAATTAGCAGCGCTAAAGTCACTGCGGTATGGACACAAGATATAGCGCTTTCTAAGCATATTGCCAAAGCGGCAAAAATCGAACAAGTTATGTCTTGCTATACGGATATGATCGGACAAGTCGACGCCATTCTTTTGGCGCGTGATGATGCTCATAATCACTTGCGGATTGCTACACCGTTTTTAGCGGCAGGCTTACCTATTTATATAGATAAGCCCATTGCTTTATCTATTGATGAGTTGAATCAGCTATACGCTTTAGAAAAATATCCCGGTCAAATTTTTACCTGCTCAGCGCTTAGATATAGCGAGCAGTTAGCACTGAGCGCAGCAGACAGAAAAAATCTCGGAGATATCAAACAGATTGCCGCCTTTACCCCAAAATCATGGTCTAAATATGCCATTCATATCATCGAGCCGGTGCTAAATATGCTGTCCAAGGGAGACGAGCCAATCGAGATGACGGTTCCTATTACCAATAGAGGTGATAGCTCAGGTAGTTTAAAGGTTTGTTGGAGCAGTGGCATACAAACTAGCTTTTTTGCGCTAGGTGAGGTGCAAACCCCAATCTTTATTAGAGTATTTGGTACTAACACTTGGCAAGACTTTACCTTTACCGATTCATTCTCAGCTTTTAAAAGCGCTTTGCAAGCTTTTATACAAGGTATCTTAGAAAACAAAGTAATGTCAGATAGAGCGTTTAATACTAAGGTAGTACAACTGCTTGAGAGAGGTTGCCAATGACAGCGACGATCTTGATTACTGGCGGTACTGGTAAATTTGGCAGGCAGTTTGTTGAGCACTTTGCCCATAAAGGCTGGCAAGTATTATTTACCACGACTTCTCAAAATAATGCCGATAGTTTAATAAAAGAGCTGGCTGATGAATATAGCTTGATACCACTCATAGTGGATTTCACCCAGCCGCAAGCGGTGCTAGAGCTGGCTCAGCGCATTAAAGATGATGGGTATCGCGTCAATCACTTAGTTAATAATGCGCGTAGTCGCTCATTTTTACAGACGGATTCGTTAGGTCAGAGTAGCCGTGAAGACTTTTTGGCCGAGTATCTATTAGATGTGGTGGTGCCTTATGAGCTGTCAATGGCGCTGTTCAATATGCAGCCAAGCGAGCTTGTCACCATCACCAATATAGGTTCGCAATACGGTATCGTTGCTGCCAATCCCGCTCTATACGCAGACTATCCAAGACAGTCACCTATTCAATATGGGGTTGCCAAATCCGCCTTGATACATTTAACCAAGGAGCTAGCGGTACGCTTTGCCGCATTAGATATAAGGGTTAATTGTATCGCCTATGGCGGGGTCAGCGGGCGTGTTGATGAGAGCTTTGCAGCCAGATATGCACAGCTTACACCCAGTGGTCGCATGCTAGCTGAGTCTGAAATTATAGGACCTTTAGATTTCTTAATTTCAGCACACTGTAAGGCGATTAATGGGCAAACTATCCAAGCTGATGGCGGGTGGACCTTATGGTGAAACCTAGAATTGCTATTATTCCGGCTCGCGGCGGCTCAAAACGAATCCCGCAGAAGAATATCACTGATTTTTATGGTCAGCCAATGATTGCGTGGACGATTAAAGCAGCGCTAGAGTCAAAATTGTTCGATCGCATTCTGGTCTCTACCGATGACTCGCTGATAGCTGAGGTGTCCAGACGCGCTGGTGCTGAAGTACCTTTTTTCAGAACCGGCTGCGCCGATGATTATGCTACCGTAAGCGAAGCCACTATTTTTGCTTTGAGGCAAGCTATGGCTCATTGGCAAGAACAATACCAAGTGGTGGTGCAATTAATGGCCAACTGTCCACTGCGCACCAGCGAAGATATAAAAAGCTTGGTTTCGGTATTTGAGACCGAGCAGCGCAGCGCACAGATCAGCTGTTTTGAGTATGGCTGGATGAATCCATGGTGGGCGGCAACTGTTGATGAGATTGGCAGGCCTGCACAAATTTTTTCTGAAGCATTAACTCAGCGCTCGCAAGACTTACCGAAGCTTTATTGTCCGACGGGCGCGGTTTGGATATCGACAGCACAAGCTTTACTAACTCATAGAACTTTTTATTCACCTAATCATACCTTTGAGCCGATGTCCCAAAAAAGCGCCATAGATATAGACGACTATGATGACTTAAAGATGGCACAGGCATTAGTACTAGCCAGTGAGTACTCGCTATGAATACATTCACTATCAAAGAGCAAAGCTACAAAGTTGGGTTCCGCTGTGACGCTTCTATCCAAATAGGTTCCGGTCATGTAATGCGCTGCTTAAGCTTAGCTGATGAGCTTGCTCGTCAAGGAGCTCAATGCTTTTTTATCTGTCGCGAGCATAAGGGCAACTTAATCGAGGTTTTACAGCAGCGTGGCTATCAAGTTTACGTACTTCCTTTAGAAGGTGACGTAGCTATTGAGTCACAAGGCAAGTCGGCTCTTACTCATAGTCACTGGTTGGCAAGCTCGCAACACCGAGATGCTGAGCTTAGCCGCTCGGTAGTAGAGACGCTACAACCTGATTGGCTCATCGTTGATCACTACGCCTTAGATGCGAGCTGGGAGAAAGAAATGCACCCCTTTTGCAAAAAGCTAATGGTTATCGATGATCTGGCAGACCGGCAGCACGCTTGCGAGGTGTTACTTGACCAAAACTTTGGCCGCAATCCACAAGACTATGCTGCCTTGACTCCTGCAGAGTGTCAGTTACTTTGCGGATCTATGTATGCCTTACTTAGACCTGAGTTTGCTAAATGGCGAGAATACAGCTTAGAGCAGCGACAGCATAATAAGCTTGCAAGTATTTTGATAAATTTAGGCGGCGTCGATAAAGATAATATAACCAGCAAAGTCTTAAAAGCGCTGAGAACCAAAGCGTTACCTGATCATTGCGCCATTACTGTGGTTATGGGTTCGACATCGCCATCGATTGCCGCAGTAAAGCAGCAAGCCGCAATCATGCCGTGGCCCACGGCGGTGAAGGTAGCAGTAGATAATATGGCTGAGCTTATGGCCAATAGTGATTTGGCTATTGGCGCGGCAGGGTCGACCTCATGGGAGAGATGCTGTCTCGGACTGCCGACGATTATGCTAGTACTAGCAGATAATCAACGAGGTATTGCTGATGCCTTAGAAAAGGCAGGCGCTGCACAGCGCTTTGATTTAGCACTACTAGAATCTGAGCCTTTAGCACTTGGGCATTGTATAGCGTCAGTTGTAACTAAGCTGCGTGAGATGAGTAGGGTGGCGAGCAGCATTACTGATGGATTGGGAGCATCACGTCTCGCAAGGGTTTTATGTCGATAATTATAAAGGAAATACTATGAAAATCAGTTTCCTATGTAGTGACCCAAGACATCCTATCAATGTCTATCTATCTGCGTGGATACAAGAGAACAATGGTCAGCATGAGATAGAGCTAGTACATCAGAAACAAGATCTGTCCGGAGGTGACTTGTTATTTTTGCTCTCCTGTACAGAGATTCTCACTAGCCAAGAGCGCAAAGATTATATGAGCTGCCTAGTACTGCATGCCAGCGACTTACCAAAAGACAGAGGTTGGAGCCCTCATATATGGAGCATCTTAGAGGGTAAAGAGGAGCTGACACTGAGCCTGCTGGAAGCTGAAGATGAGATCGATAGTGGCAAAATATGGAAAAAGTTAAGGTTTCAAGTTCCCAAACATGCGCTATGGAACGAGATAAACGAGCTGCTATTTGCAAAAGAGATTGAGCTGATTAACTTCGCTATTAATAACTTTGTTAGTGTTTTAGCTAAGCCACAAGACCCAAATATAGAACCGACGTATTACCCAAAGCGTACCCCAGCAGATAGCGTAATTGATCCTTTTAAGAGTATAGCAAGTCAGTTCGATAAGATTCGAGTCTGTGATCCTGAGCGCTTTCCGGCGTACTTCGACATATATGGGAAGCGATATAAGATGACTTTGGAGAAGGTAAATGATGAGTAATATTTGTATCAATGGCCGGGTTATAGGCCCTCAGCAAGCCCCTTATATCATCGCCGAGATGTCAGCGAACCATAATGGTCAGCTAGAGGTGGCTTTGCGTATTATTGAGGCGGCCAAACGCGCCGGCGCCGACGCTATAAAAATACAAACCTATAGGCCAGATACTATTACTTTGAAGTCAGACCTACCAGATTTTCAGATCACAGAGGGGCTGTGGGCCGGGCGCACTTTATATGATTTGTACGAATGGGCTCATACCCCTTGGGACTGGCATAAGCCGCTTTTTGATTATGCTCGTAAGCTTGGTATAACTATCTTTAGCTCGCCTTTTGATAATACTGCTGTCGATCTATTAGAGGACCTAGGGGCCCCTGCTTATAAGATAGCCTCTTTTGAAGTCGTTGACTTAGCTTTGATTAAATATGTCGCGAGTACGGGCAAACCGATGATCATGTCTACGGGCATGGCCAATGCCGAGGAGATAGAGGCGGCGATAGAGGCGGCGCGTATCGGCGGCTGTAAGCAGCTTGCTATTTTACACTGCGTCAGCGGTTATCCTGCGCCTGCGGCAGATTATAACCTACGTACCCTAGTAGATATGATTGAGCGCTTTGGGCTGGTCACAGGTCTGTCTGATCACACTTTGGATAACACCACAGCGATTACTAGCATTGCCCTTGGCGCCTCCATCATTGAAAAGCACTTTACCCTCGATCGTTATGGCGGTGGTCCTGATGATAGCTTTTCGCTAGAGCCTGCAGGTTTGAATCAATTGTGCCGTGATAGTAAAACCGCTTGGCAAGCGCTTGGGCAGGTAGATTACAGCCGAAAAGCCAGTGAAAAAACCAACACCAAGTTTCGGCGCTCACTATATTTTATAAAAGATCTAGATGAAGGCGACATTATAACTGAGGACTCTATACGTAGCGTGCGCCCAGGCTTTGGCTTAGCGCCGAAATACCTGCATGAGATTATAGGAAGAAGGCTTAAACAAAACGTCGAGGCGAATACCGCGGTGACTAGCGATAGTATAGCGGGGCTATTTGAGTCTGAGATGTAGTCGGTAATAAATACACATATCTCATATTAGAAGGCGAAATTAGCAGAATTATTAAGCTTAGCAGGTGGTGAAATAAGGGGTGATTAAGATGAATATTTTTATGGTAAGAACCAGACTGCAATCTCTGATTATAGAAGAAATTATCAGTGTTGAAAAAGTAAGTCCTTATATCTTAGTTGTTTGTTATTTTGATCATAAAAACGAAGATGCGCCTGAAGTTTATGCGACCTACGATACAATTAAAAAAAATGCGGTTTTTAGTATAGATGTATTTGCTAATGATAAGTTTTTAAAGAACGTTGCTAAATATATCTTGGTGCAGATGATAGCGTCTTCGACAAAAGGGAAGGTTTTTCTGGCTGGTGTTGATAGTTTTACTTTTGCACTCGCCGCCAAATTATTTCCTTTTGCGCAGATTAATACTTTTGATGATGGCTCCTATAACGTTTTAAAGCATTCAAAGTATTTTTGCGAGACGCCTTTGGTTAGACCAGGTCTTAAAGGGCTGCTTTCTAAACTATTATTTCCGAAAGGCGGCGCTAAGTACTTAAGATCTAGGAGTAAACGGCACTATACAGTATTCGCTGATTTAGAAAACATCGTCGAAAAAGATAGAGTAATGACGCTGCAGTGGGATTGGAGCAAGCTATTAGATCAAAGAGATTTAGATAAGCTGCCAGCACAGGTTAGCGCTATCCTTTTAGGAACCGCCTTTCAAGACTTTAATGAATGCCAGCAAACGAAGTTAAGACAAAAAGCAGTTGAGCTAGTGGATAGTACCGATTTGTATATCATGCATCCGCGCGAAAAGCTTTGGTTAAACCACGAAAAAGTCATTAGGCTTAATAGTCCAGCAGAGGCGGTTTTAAACTATATGCAAGGCGTTAGCAAAGACCAATTAACTGTCTATCACTACGATACCACTGCTGCTTATTCATTGAGAAATCATAAGGATATTAAGTTTATTGACTTATTAGGTGATGATTAGCTCAATAGCTAGTGAATAATCATTACGAATTATTAGTTGTCCCAAAGCCTGCATAAAATATCCGCACGTTTTTTGTGGTATAAAGTATATAAGGGTAAGTGAATTTAATAAATAACGACAGAGATTCAAACAATGAAAAATGACTCGCTCAAGACCCTCGCATTTCGTACATTGACAACGACGGCTAGATTGCGTGCTAGAAAAAAAAGACTAGTGGGCAATAAAGTAATTACGGTGTTGAATCTTCATAGAGTCTCTCCTAATAACGGCAGTACCTATAATGCGTTAGCACCAGCGCTATTTGATGAGCTCATTAACTACCTAAAAAAAGAGTTCCATATCTGTTTATTTGCTGACTTTGAACACATAGAAACCACTAAACCTAAGCTTATCCTCTCGTTTGATGATGGCTATAAAGACTTTATAGACTATGCGGTGCCAGTACTAGATAAACATAAGGTACGCGTCAATCAAAATGTCATTCCTTATAGCGTTGAGACAGGGTTGCCTCCTGTCAATGTGCTACTACAAGATTTTATTGGTAAAGCGCCTAACGAGCTACTGAAGAAAATACCTTTAGAGATAGATACTGATGGGGATAGACATGAGGTAGGGCGAAAAGCATCTTTTGCGATTAAATATCTGCCAGCAGCGCAGTTTATCCCGCAAAGAGAAATGTTACTAGATTTTTTGTTGAATTATCCAGAGTTTCTATGTGCGTCAGCCATGACGAAAAAAGATATCTTAGAGATCTCTGCTGTACATGAAATCGGTGCTCACTCTTATGAGCATCTATCGATGGAAAACCAGTATGAAGCATACTTTTTAGAGGATCTAAAAAGGTGTAAAACATATTTCTCAGAGGAGCTGTCGCTTGATTGCAACATTTACGCCTTTCCCAATGGTAGCGCGACACAGGAGCAAGTACATCAGGCCAAAGAGCAAGGGTTTGACCATATATTATTGGTAGGGAATAAATATAGTACCAGCAGGAGCGGGGTGTTTAATCGGTTTACTTTTGACGCTCATACTATGGATGAAGCGAAGTATAAATCATTTGGTAGGAGGGCTTTAATCACATGAAAATTATAGCGCTCATAGGCGATCAGCCTAATCATAAGTATCTATGTGAACGCATTAATCAGGCCTTTGCTTTAGATGCGGTAGTCATTGTTAATAAAAACAACTCTGCAAAAAGTCCGGCACAAAGGGCTGCAAAAAGCCATCTCTTATCTCAAGGAATAAAAAAACTACTGTCTTTACCGCTCACCGTTGCTTGGCGAAAAATGCAGGCGAGCTTCCAACAGGATCTCAACGGACTGACTTCTGTTAAACATTTAGTGGTTGATGATGTCAACGTGCAAGCCGTTGTAGACTTAGTCGCAGCAATCAAACCTGAGCTAGTCGTCGTCTCAGGAACTAACCTTTTAACTGCTGAGCTAATAGAAAGAATTACTCGCAGCGGCAAAATAATGAACTTGCATACCGGTCTTTCCCCTTATGTCAAAGGCGGCCCTAACTGTACTAACTGGTGCTTAGCAAACAATGAATTTCAGCTGATAGGTAATACCGTTATGTGGCTAGATGAGGGGATAGATAGCGGTAATTTGATACGGACTGAAAGAACGCCGCTACTCGGTAATGAGAGCTTGCTACAGCTACACAAAAAGGTGATGACACACGGGCATGATCTTTTTATGCAAGCGATTGCAAGCTTTACACGCAATGAGACTCTACCCAATGTGAGTCAAGATGACATTGATAGCGGTCGGGTGTTTTATAGCAGACAATGGACAGCAGCGAAGGTAGCTAGTGCTTATGGTAATTTTTTGCTTCATTATAAAGTCCATAAGCTACAAAAGATTCAAGGTCTTGACGTTCTCACCATAGGGGACCGCGAACATGAGCACTAATACTAAAAAAAAGATAGCCATATTCTTGCCGAACCTCGATGGCGGTGGGGCTGAGAAGGTGTTTGTAAGCTTATCTACTGCGTTTATTCAACGGGGCTTTGCAGTCGATATGATCCTTATTCAAAAACAAGGTGAGTTATTGGACACTTTAGATGAAAAGGTTCGTGTCATTGATATCAATAGTAAAAAAATAAGAGGGTCGTTTGCGCCTCTTTTGTCATACTTAAAAAACAATGATCCTGAGATACTTATTGCGGTTATGTGGCCGTTAACTGTGATAGCCACTATTGCATTTCGATTATCAAGGTGTAGTGGGCGTGTAGTGGTCAGCGACCACACAACTTTGTCGCTTTCAACTGCTCAATATAGTAAGCGTAGAAAGAGGGTATTAGCGCAAACTATCAAATGGGTCTACCCTTTAGCTGACGTGCGCTTGGCGGTTTCTAATGGCGTGGCAGCAGATATCAAGCAGTTGGCAGGGCTTTCTAACACTAAGTTTAATGTGATTCATAATCCGATCGATATGCCCATAGCAGGCGAGACAGCAAAAAGCACTAATAGAGAACGTTGTAGAGTTATTAATGTCGGCTCACTTAAATGGCAAAAAAATCAAGCTTTACTGATTGAAGCTTTTGCTAAGCTTTTAGAAGACATCGATGCTGAACTAGTCATCGTCGGCGATGGAGAGCTAAGAAGTAAGCTTGAGAAGTTGATTGCAGAGCTAGGTTTACAGGACTATGTGACTTTGGTTGGTTTTAAAAAAGATGTCGCTGCTGAATATATACGAGCAGATCTATTTGTTTTATCGTCTAATTGTGAGGGGTTTGGCAACGTTATAGTGGAGGCTATGAGTGTCGGTGTTCCTGTAGTTTCTACCGATTGTCAGTCTGGTCCGAGGGAAATTCTTGCAGAAGGAAAATACGGCACGTTAGTACCCATTGACGACGTTGACGCGTTAGCAAAAGCCATGCTTGAATCCTTACAACAACCACATGATGGACAAGTATTAAAAAACCGAGCCGCTGACTTCTCGCTAGAAAAAATAGTCAATCAATATTTAGACGTCATGTTTCCTGAGGGGATAAATAACTATGTCTAAAATAAAAGTGCTTTATCTCTCTTATACAGGCCTACTTGAGCCGTTAGGTCGCTCGCAAATATTGGCTTATCTGTCACGTCTCGCTGATGAGTACCAATTCACTATCATCAGTTTTGAGAAGGCTGCGGATCTAGCAAAGACTGATGAGCTGCAAGCGCTAAAAACAGAGTGTGAGCACTATGGCATCAACTGGCAGCCTAAAACCTATCACCACAAACCCAGGTTATTAGCGACGCTATGGGATTTATCAGCTCTACTTTATTACACTTGGCAGTTTTCGCGCTCTAATCGCGTACACCATATTCATTGCCGCAGTTATATACCAACCATAGCGGCTTGGGTGGTGGGTAAACAAACCCAAGTACCTTTCATTTTTGATATGCGCGCTTTGTGGCTTGAGGAGATGATGGAGGCCGGCCGTCTAGCTCGCCATAGCATCGTTCATAAAGTATTGACATGGTTAGAGACTAAGCTGCTCCAAGATGCCGCGCATGTGGTTAGCCTTACCGAAGCGGCGGTTGACTATTTGCAACAACAACAGCCGCAATTAAGTACTCAGAGATTCTCTGTCATTACCACCTGTGTCGATTTGGAGCGATTTCAGTTATCTACCATAGCCATAGAAGATAAAAAACTGGGCACTATGGGCACCGTCATCAGTGGCTGGTATCACTTAGACTGGCTGTTTTTATCGCTAAAAACGCAATTGCAAAAAGATAAGAGCGCGACTTTTAAGATTGTGACCCGAGATTCAGCGCAGATACTACGGACAATGGCGCAAAAGTATGAGATCGAGCCCTCAAAGTTAGAGGTTTTAAGCTCAAGCCCGAATGATATTGCAAAAAATATTGCCGATATCAAAGCCGGATTACTATATTTTACCGCAGGCATTAGTAAGTTAGGATCAGCGCCTACTCGCCTAGGAGAGTTTTTGGCTCGCGGTATTCCGGTCATCGGTAATCGCGGTGTGGGGGATATGGCAAGCCTTATTGAGAGGTATCAAGTCGGCGTCGTTATAGAAGATGGCAGTCAGCACTCTATCGATGAGGCGTTAGAAACGCTAGATATCCTGTATCAAGACAAAGACCTAAGTCAACGCTGTAGACATGCTGCTGAGGATTATTTCTCTGCGGATAAAGGCGCTGAGCGCTATCGTCAAATCTATAGGGGGCTAACCTCTCATGAAAAAAGATAAAGTACTCAAAGTGGCTCTATTTTCTAGGCATACGCGTATGGGCGCTAGTAGTCGCTTACGTTCTATGCAGTATTTACCCTTTTTAGAAGATAAAAAAATAACGGTTGATGTCTTTCCACTTTATGACAGTGACTATTTACATCAGTTGTATGCTGGCAAGGGTCGCTCTACCGCCAAAGTATTGCAACGCTATCTGACTAGGCTATACAGGCTATTTGCTGTAGCGAAGTATGATGTTATTTGGATAGAAAAAGAGCTTTTTCCTTACCTGCCAGCTTGGGCGGAAGCTCTCATCGCCAAAATAGGCAAGCCCTATGTGGTTGATTATGATGATGCTGTTTTTCATCATTATGATCTCTCGAACCATAAAGTAGTCAGGCTGTTGCTATCGAATAAAATTAATAAAGTTATGCATAATGCCGCTACAGTTATCGTGGGGAATACTTATCTTGCAGAGCGTGCAGTACAATCAGGGAGTAAAAACGTCGTTACCATCCCAACGGTACTCGATCACAGTCGTTATCAAGCGCTAGAAACTGATAACGAAATTCCTATCATAGGTTGGATTGGCTCGCCAACTACTGAAATATATGTTTTAGAGTTAAAGAATATGTTTTTGGAGCTGCAAAAGAAAGTCGGTTTTAAGATACATCTGGTCGGTGCTACTCAGCAAATGCAAGATCAGCTCAATGGGCTAGAGGTTGAGATACTTCCTTGGAGTGAGAACACAGAGGCGAGCTATATTGAGCAATTTGATATTGGGATTATGCCACTGATAGATGGTCCGTGGGAGAAAGGGAAGTGTGGTTATAAGCTCCTTCAATATATGGCTTGCGCTAAGCCAGTAGTAGCGAGTCCTGTCGGAGTTAACGTAGATATCATAACCAGCTGCCAGTGTGGTTATCTAGCCAATAGCCTAGAGCAGTGGGATAGAGCGTTGAATAAATTATTACACTCTAAAGAAAAGCGAAAACTACTTGGCGATGCCGGCAAAGAATCAGTGAGAGACTTTTACTCTTTACAGGTGCAGGCGCCTTTATTAGCAGACGTGTTTCAATGTGTCTCTCATAGATGATATAGAGTGTCGCTTCAATCATAGTTAGTCTACTTAATATTTACAATATTCAAAAAACAACATAGAGAAAATCTAATGACAGACCTAAACTGGATTTATTCATATGGATTTTTAGGAATTAGGCTTTTTGATTTGCCTAGCTTTTTGATGTGCTTGTTATTGATTGTGATTGCTGGCTATAAGTTTAAGGTGCCCTCTAATTATCAAGTTATTCTTGCCTTACACTGTTTTCTACCTTTCGTCCTAAATGATGTACTGTTTAGTACGTCTTACATGGGCGATCAGTTCCGGTATTGGCGCGGAGTTAATGCGATAAGGACGGGCGATATAGGGATTATGGAGGCGCTAACAAGTGGTGAAAACGTGTTGCAAGCCAGTGCTTTTTTTGCCCTTATGCCATTTCCTACCCCCGTTTCTGCCATTAGTTTAGGGTTTTATAATACCTTTCTTTATATCGTTTTATTCTTTGTCTTGTATGTCAAAAATATCTTTACTAAGGTGTCCGTATGGTTCTATCTGCTGTTTCCAAGCGTTGCTTTATATACTGCTTTGAGCTTACGAGAAACGCCAATATTCTTTTTTATGATTTTATCGATCGTTTTTGCTCGTGAATCCAAGTTTATCAAAAGCGCTCTTTGTACCATTCCCGTCTATCTGATTAAGTTTCAGAATTTTTATATTTTAGCGCCTATTGTCTTGATGTACTTTATTTTTAATGTGGCAAAAAAAGGCATGGGTTTGGTCAAGGCTTTGATCATCGGCGCAATCAGTCTTGCCGCTTTGCTGCTCTCCGCTCCTGTTGCTATTCCGTTAGTAAATAAGTTTAGGGTCGCTATGTTTGTAGAGGATGGCGGTGATCCAGATAAGATCAGTCTTATCTCAGGAGCATCTGACTTTGTCTTTCAAGGATTAACCTCAGGGCTGTATTTCTTATCAAAACCCTTTGTTTGGGAAGCGAGTAACGGCTTACAATTATTACAATCTTTTGAGAATCTATTTATTCTTGCCATTTTATTTCTGATAACGCGTAAAGCTTGGTTAAAAAGCCCTGATAAACTAGCATTTTGGTTATTATTTATGGTGCTATCGATGTCAGTCTACGGCTTAGTTGTTGCAAACTATGGTACCGCGGTTCGATACCGCTATGTATTTGTAGTGATTTATGTATTATTCGTCTGCGCCGATTGCGAAATCCGCACTTTATTCGAAAACAAAAACCCTTCTAAACAAAACCCGTCCACTAAGATAGATTAAAAAACTTCTCAATAACTTCTCTCTCAAGACATAAATAAAATATTATTTATGTCTTTTCTATTGTAATCCTTAGAAATATTACCTATAGTATATTCATATATTTAAATATATGAATATATACATTGAGATGAGTTTTAGAGTATTGGTTTTAATAATAACCCTCACAACTGTTCTTTCAATATGACTCAAAAACTAAGTTGAAGACATTATGACTCCTATGAAAAGATTTTTAATATTTGCTAACTATTTGCCTCATGTCTTAAATTTTAGAGGCAAGCTTTTGGCGTCTATTGCTCAACTAGGCTATGAGATACATGTCGTTGCCCCTGCTTTAGAAGACTACGCCACAGATCATAAAACGCTCAAAGACCTTGGCTATCACGTTCATCAGATCACTATGCAGCCGGTTGGAACTAATCCAATAAAAGATATAAAGACGCTTTTGGCCAGCTATCAGATCCTAAATAAAATCAAACCACAATACGTACTTGCTTACACCATTAAGCCCGTGGTGTATGGAACGTTAGCTGCTTGGCTTGCCAAAGTACCTTATCGTTTTGTGCTGATATCGGGCTTAGGGTACACCTTCCAGCAAGTAGAAGAAACCAACAAGCGTAGTGTTTTCCAAAGATTGGTACACGCGCTGTATCAACAAGCATTAGCTAAGTCTTCTAAAGTGTTTTTTCAAAATAAAGATGACTTAAATTTATTCAAAAAACTAAATATAGTGCAGTCAACTATTCCAACGGTAGTGGTCAATGGCTCAGGAGTTGATCTACAGGACTTTGAGGTGTTGCCGTTACCTAGGGATGAGTGCAATCGCGTCAAACCTTCGTTCTTACTGATTGCAAGACTACTCAAGGACAAAGGGGTGTTGGAATATATTGAGGCGTCCAAACAAATCAAAAAAGATCACTGTAATGCTGAATTTCATCTTGTGGGCTGGATAGATGACAATCCAGCAGCGATTGAGCAGGCACAGCTAGATCAGTGGATAGCGAACGGTGATATCACTTATTGGGGAAAACTTAGCGATGTTCGTCCTGCTATCGCAGCAAGTTCGGTCTATGTATTGCCATCTTATCGCGAGGGCACCTCACGCTCGGTGTTAGAAGCCATGTCCATGGGACGAGCAATTATTACCACCGATGCTCCTGGCTGTAGAGAAACGGTGGTCTCTGGCAAAAATGGTTATTTAGTTCCTGTGCAAGCGATTAATGAATTAACACATGCTATGCGCCAGTTTATAGACCATCCCAATCTGTATGAACAAATGGGCTTAGCTTCCAGAAACATTGCGGTAGATAGGTATGACGTCAACAAAGTAAACAGTCATATGATAGCGGAGATGGGCTTAGATTAGAGATTTCACCATATAACGAAATTATGAGTCATCGTTTTAAGAACAATCGAATCTAATTGCTCTTTATTTTCACATTTACATTTTCTGATACAGCTGATTAAAAAAGAGGTGTAGCGGCTTTAGGAGATGTTAAAAAACTGATGAGGTATAACTATGTTTAAAAGAACCCTCGATTTCAGTCTTGCTCTCACGGTCTTAATTTTACTGTTACCTGTGTATCTGTTGGTAGCATACAAGGTTAAGAGAAATTTTGGATCGCCGGTTATATTTCGTCAAACTCGGTCCGGCCTCAATGGCAAACCCTTTAAAATCTATAAGTTTCGCACGATGAGTGATGAAAGAGATGCCCAAGGCAAGCTATTAGCTGATGAGTATCGGTTAACTGACTTTGGTAAAAAGCTTCGAGCTACTAGTCTTGATGAATTGCCACAGCTATGGAATGTGCTTAGAGGTGAGATGAGTATAGTAGGTCCGCGCCCTCAGCTTATGGAGTATATGCCTCTATATAGCCCAGAACAGTTTCGTCGGCACTTGGTGCTGCCAGGGGTCACAGGTTACGCGCAAGTCAATGGTCGCAATAGTATCAGTTGGCAAAAGCGCTTTGAGCTTGATACTTGGTACGTTGATAACCGAACGCTGTGGTTGGATCTAATTATATTGATCAAGACGGTGAAGATGGTCATTAGCATGCATGGTATATGTGCAGAAGGAGAAGCTACCATGAGCCGGTTCACGGGTAATGCGAAGCCGCGTCGTTTATCGCGGACAAATTCGGCATTGGTGGCAGCTCGTCCAAAGTTGTCAATCCAAAAGCGTCCAGAAACTGCAGGGTAGTACGCAGTAGGGCTGGACGCCCTAAAGTGTCTCTATAGCCGTCTTCCATAATCCAGCCCTTATCAAACAGCTGTCTTAACAGGCTACTAGATAAGGTCACGCCGCGCACATACTCGATGTCGCTACGAGTGACGGGTTGCTTATAGGCAATGACGCTTAGCGTCTCGAGTAGCGCCTGACTAAGACGCTGTTGCCGCTGTGGAAACACCCGCTGAATGAGCGCGCTATAATCATCAGCGATTTGCAAACGATAGCCACTAGCGGTTTTATGAAGTCTTAACACACTAGAGGTTAAGCGCTGTTGTAACTCCGCTAGGGCTTGCTCCAATTCTGTAACAGATACAGACAGATGCTTGCGTAAAGCCTTATCAGTAAGCGGTGCGTCTGAGGCGTGCAGCAATACTTCTATATGACGACTAAGTTTTTCGACATCATTGATATTATTGTTATCCGCCATGATAGGCTCGCTCTTTATCATTACATCAACCATTCTAATTGGAGCTGATTACTATTTTCATTGTTAGTACTTTCAATCACTCCAACCAATTGCCGTTTCATTAACTCCAATACCGCTACAAAGCTCACTACCACGCCGATTTTGCCTTGAGATTTGTCTAACAGTTGATAAAAGGAGCGAGCACTGCCAGTGCTTAATTGGCGACTGATGCTAGCGATCCGATCAGATAGGGGCACCGCATCGACTTTGATGCTATGCATTTGATAATCGGGCTGCAGCTGCATCTTAAATAAGCTATCGATCAGCAGGGTAGGCGAGTAGCTAGGCAGCTCAGCTTGCATGACGTCCGTGCTAGGTAGACTGACCATGGCCAAGAACACATCGCGCTCAAGACGAACTAAGGCATCTAAACGCCGGCTAGCTTCTTTAATTTGCGCGTAGGCCTCTAAGCGCTCAATCAGCTCAGCTTTTGGGTCACGTTCATCAGTTGGAGTTTGCGGTTTTGGTAGTAGCAGCTCTGTCTTGATCGCAATCAAAGTCGACGCCATCAGCAGATAGTCGCCGGCAAGTTCAAAATGATCGCTATCAAGCTCGCTGATATAAGCTAAATACTGCTCAGTAATCGGCAAAACATCCATTTGCGTTAGATCGACGTTGTTCTTTTTGACTAAATACAATAAAAAATCTAACGGTCCTGCGAACTGCTCAAGCCAAATAGCAAACGCCCCAGGCGGCACATATAAGTCCTCTGGCAGGTTTGCTATTGGCGTTTGATAAATCCGCAGCGTGGTATCAAACGCATTAACATAACCTTGGTTGGCTAAATCAGAAGCGGTATCAGGCGCTAAACTAATCGTTAAAGACATCTTTATTGACTTACTAGCTAACGGTTTATTTTAGTTTGGCTAGCGGGCGAATACCGATGGCACGGCGCGTCTTATCTAACTGTTTACGACTATGACGACGGGCTTTTTCTGCACCCATTTGTAAGATCTCTTCTAGTTCTTTTGGATTGGCCATCAGCTCCTCGTAACGCGCTCGAAATGGTGCAATCTCATTATTGATCTTATCAAAGAGCACTTGCTTAGCATCGCCCCAACCGATACCTGCCGCATATTGCGCACGCATATCAGCGATCTCAGCAGGGGTAGCAAAAGCTTTGTAAATCTCAAAAAGCGCTGAGTCGTCAGGATCTTTTGGCTCATTAGGCAATTGCGAGTTGGTCACAATCTTCATGATGGCCTTATGCATTTGCTTCTCTGAGCTGACTTGCGGATTAGTATCGCCAAATAATGGAATAGTGTTACTGTAGCTCTTACTCATTTTACGGCCATCAAGTCCCGTAAGTAGTGGGGTGTCATCATCGACTACCGCGCTTGGCAACGTGAATAACGGCTTGTATCTATGATTAAAGGTACCGGCAATATCGCGCGCCATCTCAATATGTTGGATCTGGTCGCGGCCTACCGGTACGTGAGTGGCATTGAACATCAAGATATCAGCTGCCATTAGCACCGGATAGCCAAATAGCCCCATAGTCACGCCAAAATCTGCATCGACATCGTCTTTTTCTAGATTGACATCGACCGCGGCTTTATAAGCATGCGCCCGGTTCATAAGCCCTTTGGCACAAGAACAGTTTAAGATCCAAGCCAGCTCTGAGATCTCTGGTACATCGGACTGACGATAAAAAGTTACGCGTTCAGGATCAAGACCGCAAGCGATCCAAGTGGCAGCAATGGCTTTGGTCGACTCATGAATGATAACAGGATCATAGCAACCGATAATACCGTGATAATCCGCTAAGAAAAAAAACGCTTCATCATCACTATTTTGGATAGACTCAATCGCCGGACGAATGGCACCGACATAGTTGCCTAAGTGAGGAATACCAGTGGGTTTTATACCAGTAAGGATGCGTTTACTTTGCTTTACAGCGTCCGAATTAGAGTTGTCGCTCATAAAATATCCATTGCAGTGTTTTTAAATTATTGTGTATAGGCGTTTAGATGTTAAATCATAACCGCAGAGTATAACAAATTTAACGGCGATTTTTATGCCTTGATAACTGAGTTTGGTTTATTTAGCCTATTATTTATAAATATCACGGCGACCGCTAGGTCCATGTTTATAGCGCCGATGAAACCACATCCACTGGGTCGGATCGATACGGATTAAGCCCTCCAGTATTTCATTGACCCGCGTGGCATCAGCGACCTCGTCTTTACTAGGATAGTTTTCAAGCTTTGGCGTAATCGTCAAATGATAATGTGGGCGTTTGCCGCGCGGTAGATTGTCAGGGGTTTGCCGATATGTATGCAGCGCCATCACTGCTGGCGGATGGGTTTTACTACCTAGCTTGGCTAGGCGTCTCGCCATCGTAATCGTCGCAGCAGGGACGCCAAAAAATGGCGCCATAACCCCTTGCTTGAGACCATAGTCTTGATCAGGGGAGTACCAAATCACATGACCACTATTGATAGAATCGACTAAGCTACGCATATCACGGCTGGAGATCTGCTTACCAAAAATATGCGTACGCCCGTTATAAATAAACCAATCAAGTAGGGCGTTGTTTTGCGGGCGGTACATACAGTCTGTTGCGAAGAACTGAGTACAGAATAATCCGCCCAGATCGAGCATCGTATAATGAGCACCCAGTAAAAGTACCGCGCGACCTTCGTTTTGTGCATTGACTAAGTGCTGTAAACCCGATATCGATACCGTACGGGTGAAAACATTAGGACGAAACCACGCACACAAAGTTTCAAACACCCCGACGCCTTGATTGACAAAGACTTGCTTCGCCATCAGCTCACGCTCTGCTTCCGGCTTTTCTGGGAAAGCCAGACCTAGATTAATCAGCGTATCACGGCGACGCGAGCCTGCTATTTTATAAACCAAAACACCCAGCTTACGACCCAGCCAAAACTGATAACGTAGTGGCAAATAGATCATCGGCAATACCAGCGCTAATACTAACCAAATACCCCAGTACTTCGGCAATAAAAACTGCCATTGAAAAGGCTTTTTATCGGCTTGAGCGGTTTTCTTTTGCGTATCGGTAATCTTTGGCGTACCAGCAGGCAGAGCAGGCGATTTTGCTTGCTTACTAGAGACGCTATTTTGCACGGTAGCGTGTTGCTTATCAGCTTTGCTAGGATCGTATTGTTCGGGCGCTTTCATAAGAAGATACTATAATAAAAGTTGCTATTATGATGGGGTGGGGTGGATTACTTTGCAAGTCAGATTTTGCTTGCGGCAGGTTTTTGTCGGCTAGTGTCTTAGTTCAGCACTTTTGTTCGTATCGTTAGTATTAGACGGCCGGTTACGCTGCCGTTAACCAATCCTACGATAAACCAATTTATCAATACTTATCTATCCCCCACAAAAAAACCTTATAAGCAGCGAGCTACTTATAAGGTTTTGCAAATCTAAGCTTACATGAGCTGCTGCTCTTACTAATATCTGACGAGAAATAGAGCAGCAAAACAATAAGCAATAGCTTTGATTAACGTTTTGAGAATTGTGGGCGCTTACGTGCTTTACGTAGGCCAACTTTCTTACGTTCAACTTGACGTGAATCACGAGTAACAAAGCCAGCTGCTTTTAGTGCAGGCTTGTTAGTTTCGTCAAGCTCGATTAGGGCACGAGTGATACCGTGGCGAATCGCGCCTGCTTGACCACTGATACCGCCGCCTTTTACAGTGATGTAAAGGTCGTAAGCAGTAGGTGATTCAAGTAGCTCTAATGGCTGACGAACGACCATGCGTGAGGTTTCACGGCTGAAGTATTCATCAAGTGGCTTGCCGTTGACAACGATGCTACCATTACCTTTCGCTAAAAATACACGAGCGGTAGACGTCTTGCGGCGACCAGTTCCGTAATTGCGTTCCATAAAATTATCCTTAGATGTCTAGTTCTTTAGGTTGCTGAGCTTCATGTGGATGCTGTGTACCCGCATATAGTTTCAGCTTCTTGATCATCGCATAGCCAAGAGGACCTTTTGGAAGCATACCCTTAACTGCTTTGTGTAGAACATCTTCAGGCTTATGTGCAATCAGCTTGTTGAAGTTGGTTTCTTTAATACCACCTGGGTAACCACTGTGGCGATAGTACTTTTTATCTTGTGCTTTTTTGCCCGTTACCGCAATTTTCTCTGCATTGATGACGACAATGAAGTCACCAGTGTCAACATGCGGGGTATAAGACGTTTTGTGCTTGCCACGTAAGCGAGTAGCGATTTGCGTGGCTAAGCGACCAAGGGTTTTGCCGTCAGCATCGACAACATACCAGTCATGGGTCACTTCAGCTGGTTTTGCACTAAGTGTTTTCATGATAAAACCTTAAATTTAGAATTCGTTGAGAGTTTAGCTGGGAACGGGGCTCTCAAAAAACAGACTGCACATTATAAGCAGTAGCGCTCCTGCTTGCAAGCGCCAATGGGGTTTATTTTCTCCTGCATTACATTAAACAGTCATATTTAGCAGGTTTTTTGCGGGTTTTTTACTTTTCGATATTATAGCCCTTAATACCTTATCATTATTTCTTGACAAGGTGTTATGGTCAATAGCAAAAAGCAATGAGATGATTATGACGCTGACAGCTGATAAAGTCCAGCAACAACTTGTCCTACTTTGCTTTGCTTTATACAAGTAAATCCTGTTATTGGCTGCAAATTACTACTATTACTTAGCGTTTCGGCTAATTGCGCCAATTGAATAGTTAGATCTTTATCGGCTTCTAAATAAATTAGCGTCTCTGTAGTGATTAATACGTTGCTGATAAGGGTGGTTAAAATAGGCTGCCATAAATCATCTGCGTACGGCGGATCGATAAAGACAATATCAAAAGGCGTCATGAGGTCTTTGGTTTGCGCTAAGACAGTTTCCGCTCGGCCGGAGATGATTTGGTAATTCTCAGTGATCAGATATAGCTGTTCAGCACTTTGTGAGAGCCGCTTTGCTTGTGCTAGGTTGGCTTCAATAAAAGTGCAATGCGCTGCGCCGCGAGATAAAGCTTCAAACCCTAATACCCCGCTACCTGCGCAGCTGTCTAACACCCGCGCATCATGAATATCAGCGAGTAGCCAATTAAATAGCGTCTCACGTAGGCGATCTGGAGTCGGACGCAGGCCTTCACCATCGATAAAGGTGACATTACGCCGCTTAAACTGGCCGCCGATGATGCGGACATGACCTGCGGCTGGTTGTTGCGCTTTTGATTTACCCGTCTTTGATTTTGTTGCTTTTGCTTTTTGGGTTTGCGCTTGACGTACTGCTAAAGGTTTTTTCATAATAAAACGGTTAAATAGTGATGGTTTTAATTTTAAGGAGTAGGGGTAGCGGCGGTGGACAGCGCCTTTTCTTCTAAAGCCGCAGCTTCCGCTTCGGCCGCGGCTTTTTTTTCGGCTTTACGAAGAGCATCAAGACGCGCTTTTTCTATTGCCTTGTGACGCTTGATGATTTTTAGCTGATCTGGGGTCGGCGGCAAAATAGGGTCTTTATTGCGCTGCATGACCCAATAATCAAAGAGCTCTCGTCCGATAGGTGCCGCAACAGCACTACCTCCGCCGCCATTTTCAACTAACACCGCTAGCGCAATGCTTGGATTCTCTACTGGCGCAAAACCGGTAAACCAAGCATGATCCCAATGACGTTTATCGAGAGCTGATTTATCATAACTTTTACCCTGCGCGATGGATTTCACCTGTGCGGTACCGGTTTTGCCAGCGATACGATACTCTTTGGTATAAATACCACGAGCGGTACCACGCTTTACCGTGTCTTCCATAGCATCATGCATACGTAGCCAGTCGGATGGTTTACCATTATAAGCAATTTTGCCATCAGGTTTGCTAATCACCTTGACTGCTGCTGCGCCTTCACTGCTTTTTAATAAGTGCGGCGTGATATGATTGCCTTTATTAGCCGTCATCGCAGTGGCGTTAGCGACTTGTAGCGGTGTGGCTAAGAAATACCCTTGACCGATACTCACTGATATTGTCTCGCCCGGCAGCCAGTCTTTATCGTAGCGATCTTTTTTCCATTTTGGTGAGGGCATAATGCCGGATTTTTCGTTAGGCAAATCGATACCGGTAGGTTCGCCAAAGCCAAACTCAGCCATCCAGTCATGCAGGCGTTGAATACCCATCTCATAAGCCAGCTTATAATAATAAGTATCGACAGACATCATAATCGATTTTTTGAGGTCGACGGTGCCATGACCGCCGCGTTTCCAATCGCGGAAACGGTGCGAGTCACCGGGTAGGCTAAAATAACCGGGATCGTAAATCGTGGTTTCCCAATCACGTAGGCCGTAATGGATACCGCCTAAGCCTTCAAAAGGCTTAATAGTAGACGCTGGCGGATACATACCTTGCAAGGCACGATTATATAATGGCTGATCGACATCGTCGCGTAGTGCGCCATAGTCTTTGAACGAGATACCAGAGATAAATGGATTGGGATCGTAGCTTGGATTACTCACAAAGGCTAGTACATCACCGTTTTGGGGATCTATGGCGACGATAGCACCACGCCTGCCGTCTAGCTGCTCTTGCGCTACTTTTTGTAGACCATAATCTAAGCTCAAGGTAATGTCGTTGCCAGCGATAGGCGGCTTGGTTTCTAATTGGCGGATGATATTACCATGAGCGTCAGTCTCCACTGACTGATAGCCCGGCTCGCCTAGCAAGATATCTTCGTAGTGGTCTTCGATACCGATTTTCCCAATCAAATCCGTACCGGCATAACGATCTTTATCAATACGCTTGGTTTCTTTATCGTTGATCCGACCGACATACCCGATGACATGAGCAAATAGCTCATCGTATGGATAGGAGCGAGTTAATTTACTCTGAATCGTCACCCCACGAAAAAAAGGCTTACGCTCACTAAACTGCGCCAGTTGAGTCTCCGTTAAGTCGATTTTGACCGTAACAGGATCGCTCTTGCTGCGAGATAAACGTGACAAAATATCGGTAATATCTTTATCGCTCAAATCAAAAATAGGAGCGAGTAGCGCGAGCACGCGTTCAGGGTCTTCGACAATATCAGGGTTAATCATGGCAGTGAATACCGGCTGATTGTCCGCAAGCAAGATACCGTTACGATCATAGATATAGCCGCGACTCGGCGGCGCAGATATCAGTTTAATACGGTTATTGTCCGCTTGCGTGCTGTAACGGTCGTGAGCATAAACCTGCAAAAAACCATAACGCACTATTAAGCCGCTCAGCCCCAAAAAAATCAGTACGCCAAGAATAATAATCCGCCGCATAAAAATACGATTGATCTGTTCAGTATTTGCAGTGAGCGGTTTATTCAT
Source organism: Psychrobacter sp. 1U2 (assembly GCF_051847575.1). Lineage (NCBI taxonomy): Bacteria > Pseudomonadati > Pseudomonadota > Gammaproteobacteria > Moraxellales > Moraxellaceae > Psychrobacter > Psychrobacter sp. 1U2. The sequence continues at coordinate 7,682 of NZ_JBPYDC010000015.1, read as the reverse complement.
AAAAGATCGATACCTAAAACGAAAGGGGCGGCACCTAGGGCGCTTAGCAGACAGAGATTGCAGCAAATATATAGGATGCTGACAAAAATAACAATAATAATTTCAATTACATAGCGAGTTTTTGTTGCACTAAGTCGTATAGTCAGCCAAGCTGCAAGGCGCAGATTATAACAGAGAGCGCTCACTAAATATAAAACGATCTACCCGTAGCAAGTCCTATATTCCTTAATAAGCATTTACTAATAAGCTTTACCAGCAGTGATGCTAGATAATAACGACCGTAAAAAGACTGGTAACCCGTCTTTTTGGAGGCTTTCTTTGCGTCACTATTTTAAATGAGCAGAGCCAATTGAGCTTGACTGAAAGTGTCGCCTACGGTCATAACTTCCATAGCCTATATGGGTGCTAAAAAATAGCAAGTATGTTAAAATCAGGCGGCTTTGTGGCCGGTATCAACATGATATCAACGTGGCCGTACGGCTTAGAATTAAGCCTAATAAAAAACTTATTAGTATAAACCTAACAGACTGACAATAACCTTTATATAAGGGACGTGCAAAGTCATGGATGTAACCTCAATATGGCAGACGCTCGCTGAGCATCCAGAATTCCTTGCTATGCTGACTATTCCGCCGGTGACTGCTTTTGTCACTTGGCTACACGTATGGATGGCATTAAAAATGCTATTTTATCCCATCAAATTTTGGGGTATTCGCATTCCTAACTTTCCCTTGTTTGGTTTACCAGGGATAGGATGGCAAGGTATCGTACCGCGTAAAGCGGGGAAGATATCAGGGGTTATCGTCGATCAGACGCTCTCAAAGCTTGGCTCATTAGATGAGTTTTTTAAGGCCATGGAGCCTGAGCAAATGGCAGTTTTTATCACCGAAAAGGTCGATGAAAACCTTGAGGTGCTTATCGATGAGATTATGCTTGAGCGCTCAGAGACCTTGTGGGGCAATATTCCTTACGCCATCAAACGCCGTATTTATAATCAAGCGCACAAAGCCCTGCCAGAGATTATGCAGTCTTTGGTACTGGATTTGACCAATAACGTCGAAGACTTAGTGGATATGCGCCAGATGATCGTTAATACGATGGAAAACGATCGGCGCTTGATGGTTAATATGTTCTTACGCGTCGGTCAAAAAGAGATCAACTTTATTTGGCATATCAGCGCGCTCATTGGCCTAGTATTTGGCCTTATTCAGATGTTTATTTTCTTAGTCGTGCCGCAGCATTGGACCGTGCCATTCTTTGCAGCTATCTGGGGCTTTTTGACCAACTGGATCGCTATTTGGATGGTGTTTAATCCAGTAGAGCCGCGCTTTATTTCTTATGTGAAGTTTTTTAGACGCAGTAGCCGCTTTCCATTCTTAGTGCCACAGCTACCGCATATCGCTCAGTTTCGCTTTCAAGGCGGCTTTATGAAGCGTCAAGAAGAGGTCTCTGAGGTTTTTGCTGAGATTGTGGTCAAAGACTTAGTGACACTTGAGAACATCATGAATGAGATGATGTACGGTGCCCGTGCTGAGGATACGCGCATGCTGATGAAGTCGCACCTGTATGATTTGTTAGAAGCGCCTGTCATCAGAACGTCGCTGCGTATGAGCTTAGGACGGCGTGAGTTTGGTAAACTCAAAAACACGATTATCGATAAGTCGATTAGTGCCACGATGGTACCGATACGCGATCCTGAGCTTAATGAAAGTCGGGCTAGCAAGATTTTTGGTTTATTTCGCGATCGCATTCGCGCTTTGACCCCACATGAGTTTCAAAACTTGCTGCGGCCAGCTTTTCGAGAGGATGAGATGACGCTGATTGTGCTTGGCGGTTTGACTGGGTTTTTAGCCGGTTGGCTACACTTAGTATTAGTGTTTTTCCCCGCTGTGAGTTAGGTCCTTGATAGCCAAATTAGGATAAAAGCTGCGATAAATAACCCCAAGATTTTTAACGTCTGCATGACGCTTAATCAAAAGACAATATAACTACTCAACAACTACTTAATCGCTGCATGTATTAAGTAGTTATAAATTATTAAACCGTATTATACTCACGGCGACAAAATAAACGACGATGGTATCAAGCAAAACCTAAAAGATAAGCCGCTAAATGTAGCATGCTTATACCGCTTGATGGCGGTTTGAGGTTTTGCGCTAAAGTAGACAAGGTTAGACTGTATGTTGATCACAGAATTAGGTTATTTTGCCTTGCTTGCCGCTTTTGTGTTGGCAATATTGCAAGTAGTATTACCGACCATTGGCGTTATGCGTCAGCAAGTCGCTTGGCAGCGCTTGGCACCAAGTCTGGCTTGGGCGCAGTTTGCCGCTATGATTGTGTCATTTGGCGCGTTGATGGCAGGCTTTTATTATAATGATTTTAGTCTGGTCTATGTGGCTCAGCACTCTAACACTTTGCTGCCTTGGTACTATAAGCTGTCCGCAACATGGGGCGGGCACGAAGGCTCGCTACTACTTTGGATGACTATCATGGCCACGTGGTGCGCTTTAGTCTCCTATTTTAGTCGCGGTCTGCCGTTGTCTATGCGCGCGCGAGTGCTAGTAATATTAGCAGCGGTGCAGCTGATGATGCTCGCGATGCTGATCTTTACTTCATCGCCATTTGAGCGCACGTTACCTAACCTGCCGGTAGATGGCGCCGATCTAAACCCAGTACTACAAGACTTTGGTTTGATTATCCATCCGCCTATGCTTTATATGGGTTATGTCGGTATGGTGGTGCCTTTTGCTTTTTGTATGGCGGCACTATGGGAAGGGCGTTTGGATGCGGTATGGACCCGTTGGTCTCGCCCTTGGGCACTAGCGGCTTGGGGTTTTTTGACGATCGGTATCGCCCTTGGCTCTTGGTGGGCTTATTACGAGCTTGGTTGGGGTGGCTGGTGGTTTTGGGATCCGGTAGAAAACGCCTCGTTGATGCCATGGCTAGCAGGGCTTGCACTGCTACACTCGCTAGCGGTAACCGAAAAGCGCGGCGTGTTTAAAGCTTGGACCATTATGCTGGCTATTTTCGCCTTTGCATTGAGTTTATTAGGGACATTTTTGGTGCGCTCGGGTGTCATTACCTCTGTGCATTCGTTCGCTGCGGACCCGACTCGCGGGTTAGTGATTTTGGTGATTTTGGGCATTATTATTGGTGGCGGCTTACTGATGTTTGCAGTGCGCGGTTGGCGCTTGACAGTTGAGAGTCAATATCAGCTGATATCGCGCGAGTCGTTCTTAGTGATTAACAATGTCATTATTTTGATCTCAACCTTAGTGGTGCTGTTGGGAACGCTATATCCTATTATCGCTGACGCTTTTAATTTAGGTCAGGTTTCTGTAGGCCCTCCTTACTTTAACGCTTTATTTGTGCCCTTAACTTGGCTGTTGTTGATAGCGATGGGCATGGGTTCTAATATCCGCTGGAAAAAAGACAAGCGGCCTTTATTAGGCGTGGGAATGGTTATTGCGGTCAGCAGTTTAGTCCTAGCCGCGATTATTGCCTACTTTGCTCATCCGTCCTCTATGCTCAATATAGGTGTGACCTTAGCAGTGAGCTTTTGGGTGCTCTTATGGATGGTGATTGATTTTAGAGACAAAACTAAGAATGCACCTAATGTCTTTAAAGGTTTACAACAACTACGCCTAAGCTACTGGGGTCAACAAGTCGCTCATGTAGGTGTGCTGATAGCGGTGATTGGGGTGGCGTTTACGACTAGCCTGAGCATCGAGCGCGATGTTGCGATGGCTGAGGGTGATACTGTCAACGTCCAAGGCTACGACTTTAGCTTGACGGACTTTCGTGAGATCAAAGCTAGTAATTTTGATGCCACACAAGCAGAAGTGGCAGTGACCAAAAATGGTCAAGAGCTAGCTACTCTTACTCCAGAAAAGCGCACATATATCATCAGTACGATGCCGACCACTGAGGCGGCGATTGATGCCAGCTTAATGCGTGATGTCTATGTGGCACTTGGCGAGCCTATCGCTGAGGGTAGTAATGAGTGGGCTTTACGTATCTATGTTAAACCGCTGATTCGCTGGATCTGGCTTGGTGCTATTATCATGGCTTTAGGTGGACTGCTCAGTATGCTCGATAAGCGTTACCGTATTAAAAAACCGAAAGGCGCTTTATTAGAGCCTAATAGTACAGGCGCCGCTCGTACTGTAGATACGGCAACGCTCGCAGCAAGTGCGGAGGAGAGGTAAGATGAATAAAAAACAGCTGAAAATATGGTTTTTGATTCCGCTGCTCGTGTTTATTGGGGTGCTCTATCTATTAGGAAACCAGCTAGGTAAGCCTACTGAAGTGGTTATGAATACCGCGCTTGAGCGTCCAGTACCTGACTTTGAGCTGCCTTTGTTATCAGACACTAGCCGTATTATGACTAACGAAAATCTGCCTAATGAGCCTTTTTTGATGAATGTTTGGGGCTCTTGGTGTCCAACTTGTGTCGTTGAGCATCCCTTTTTGATGGAGCTTGAGGAGCGCGGTGTTAATCTGGTTGGCGTAAATTATAAAGATGAGATTGGTAATGCGCTGAGCTATCTAAACCGTGGCGGCGATCCTTTTTCGATGTCTATTCAGGATTCATCGGGTCAGTTTGCTTTAGATTTAGGCTTAACCGGCGCGCCTGAGACCTTTGTGGTAGATGGTAATGGTATCATTCGTCAGCATATTATTGGTGAGATTAATGAGGCCAATTGGCAAGACCGTATCACTCCTTGTTTGATGGTACTCAATGAAGCCAATAAGACCAATGCCGTTCCGGCGGCCAGTCAAGTTGCGGAGGCCTGTCAGTGATGACTCCTATCCTATTAAGAGTAGCCAGTGTCATGTTAGCGTGTCTGCTCAGCCTAGCGAGTTACGCGGCTATTGACGTTTATGACTTCGACTCCCCGCAGCAAGAAGCGCAGTATCGCGGGCTGATTGAAGAGCTACGCTGCCCTAAGTGTCAGAACCAAAACTTGGCAGGATCTGACGCTCCTATTGCGCAAGACTTAAAACAAAAGACCTTTGACTTAGTCAAAGAGGGCCGCAGCGATGGCGAGATTCGCAGTTACATGCAAGATCGCTATGGCGATTTTATCAGCTATAAGCCGCCTGTACGACCGTCTACTTGGATTCTATGGTTTTTTCCGCCTTTATTATTGATTGTGTTAATTGGTGGTTGGTTTTGGCAAAGTAAACGTCGTCAGGCTGTTGCCCGTGGTCAAAGCCGAGCGAAAACTGAGAGTACGACTGCGGCGCTTACCCCAGCAGAAAAAGCAGAACTAGATCGTCTATTATCGCGTGCCAATGCCAGTACTGATAGCACCGATCATGATATCTCAAGCCCAGAGGACAAAAAATGACCCTATTTTCTACTATCGGCTTATTTATTGCTCTAAGCTTATTTATTGCGCTAATTTTTGCGGTTATCGCTATTACGCCGTGGCTACGCGCCGCGCGTATCAAGTCGAATCCGGTAGATAATCAGCTGCTAGATATCAACGTTGCCGTATTTCGTGAGCGTTTGGCTGAGCTAAAAAGTGATAAAGACAACGGGACTATCGATGATAGTCATTACCAAAACCAAAAGCTTGAGCTTGAGCGCCAGTTGTTAGATGCGCAGCGAGAAGTCACTCCTATGGTTGCTCCAGGGGTCAAAAGCCGTTTGATCGTGATGGTTTGGGTGCCAGTATTAGCCGCTATGGCTTATTTACTGATTGGCAATCGTACTCCAGTATTTGAGCTATGGGCAAGCGAGGACAAAGTTGGTCAAGTCGCTGATGACCTTCTAACCGGCAAAATCGATCAGCCGCCCGCTTGGGCGATTGAAGATGGTAGACAACTCATCAGCGCGATGCAGACCAATGTCTATCGCCACGCTGATGACCCAGATCGTTGGATGCGTCTATCAGAGCTATTCTTGTCATTAGAAGCTACGCCTTCCGCGATAGAAGCGCTGTCTCGCGCCTATCGCTTATCGCCCGAAAACGAAGAAATCGCGACTAATTACGCGCAGATCAGTTTCTTCGCTAATGAAGGCCAGCTCGATGCTAATATTCGTAGAGTATTACAAGACGTACTTGTCGAAAACCCGCAGCACGAAGGCGCGCAAATGCTGATGGCAATGGGTGAGGCGCGTAGTAGTAACTTCGATGAAGCGCAAGGCTGGATCAACCGTTTGCGAAGCAGCATTGCCGCTAAGCCTGGTGATCATAGCCGCGCACTGACTAGCCTAGATGAGTTAAGCGCTAATGTTAGCGCGCAAAAAGCCCAAGCAGCGCAAGGCATCGATGTCACGGTGATGATCAACTCAAGCTTATTGCCATTAGTGAAGGGTGATGATGTGCTCTTTGTAGCGATACGTGATGTCAATGGCGGGCCTCCTTTCGCTGCTAAACGCCTACCTATCTCAGTGATTAAGCAGGGCGAAGCAAATGTTAGCTTAAGCGATCTAGACGCTATGATGCCTGAGCGGACTTTAGCCTCTGCTCGTGAGCAAAAAACGCAGTTGGCAGTGATTGCTCGTATTAGCCATAGCGGTAATGCGGTTGCTGAGTCTGGAGACTTATCGGGTAATCCGGTCGTGATCAGCGCCGATCAAAACCAAGTCAATGTTGAGATTAATCAACAAGTTCCTTAAACTCATTCGTCTTAATTTTATTGCGCACAGCGTGTCAGAGCAGGGCGCTTTGGTGTTCACTTTGGCGCGCAATTGCTTTACATGAACAGTAAAGTCATAGCAACTTTGGCAATATAAGACAAAAAAACTTGAGCTTTATAAAAGCACAAGGTAAGGTATGGCTTGCAATTCACCAATCCCTATGTTTTGTAAATTTTTTTAGAACTTTGCACATCCATCTATTGAGGAGAAACGTATAATGATGCGTATTATTTTGCTAGGTCCCCCTGGCGCCGGTAAAGGTACCCAAGCCCAGTTCATCTCTAAAGAGTATGATATCCCGCAAATCTCCACAGGTGATATGCTACGCGCTGCGATCAAAGAAGGTACTGAGCTTGGTAAACAAGCCCAAGGCGTGATGAATGCAGGCGGCCTCGTTTCTGATGATCTTATCATCAACTTAGTTCAAGAGCGTCTCGCTAAGCCTGATTGCGCTAATGGCTGTATATTAGATGGGTTCCCGCGTACCATTCCACAGGCGCAGGCCCTTGCTGAAGCGAATGTCGCCATCGACCATGTGATTGAGATCAGCGTTCCTGATGACGAAATCGTTAAGCGTCTATCCGGTCGTCGCCAGCATGCCGACTCAGGCCGTATTTATCATATCGATCACAATCCGCCGAAGGTTGAAGGCGTTGATGATGTTACCGGTGAACCGCTTATTCAGCGTCCAGATGATAAAGAAGAGACCATTCGCGAGCGCTTGGCCACTTACCATCAGCAAACCTCAGCTTTAGTCGGTTTTTATCAAGACAAAGCCAAAGAGGGTGCGGATACTCCTGATTACGATAAGTTTGACGGTACTCAAGCGATTGATGAAGTAAGAGAGCAGATCTTAGCTGCATTAAAAGACTAAACCGCTAGCGATGAGTTGATACGCTAGTATTTGCTTAGAGTATGTATCAGCGCATAAAAAAACCGCCTAACTCATGAGTTGAACTGACCCCCTAAACTTGGACAGTTTAAGTTGATATCAAGGACTGAGTTCTGTATTGCACAGGGCTCAGTCCTT
>NZ_JBPYDC010000014.1:0-83854 GCF_051847575.1 Psychrobacter sp. 1U2 | reverse complement strand
ATCAAATCAACATCGTTCACTTCAAGCAAACTGGCCAAATCTGTCTATGACGCGGGTTGGTTTGAGATTAAGCGGCAGCTGGATTACAAATGCGCGAACGCAGGTTGCCACTATCTTGAAGTAAATGAAGCGTACACCACCCAAACCTGCTCGTGTTGCGGCTCTCGCCAAGACAGTCCGAAAGGTAGAGAAGGTCTTGGTATAAGAGTATGGTTTTGTCGTTCTTGTCAAACGACCCATCAACGAGACGTTAATGGAGCAAAGAACATTCTCGCGGTCGGGCTTGGCCGTCTTTAGTAGGAATCTCCGTCCTTTTATGGCGGGGAGGAAGTCAATAAATGTAAGTCGTTGCAACACAAGGTAGTTTTTTATGTCAATTATGCGAACTTCTAAAATAACCACTGGCCTGAGCGCGATAGCTATGGCGTCTGTGCTATCGATGGCTGCTATGAGCACGCAAGCGGCAGGCTTAAACGAGCTGTTTGGCAATAACAGCGTGAGCAAAGCAAAGTTTTTGCCAGTGGATGAGGCCTTCGATGTCTTGACTAGCACCAAAGCGACGAGTAAAGGCACGCGCCTATCGATTACGTTTGACATCACGCCGGGTCATTATGTCTATAAAAACCAGCTAAAGGTACGTTTTCCTAAAGGCATCAGCGCGACGCCTTTTACCTACAGTCGACAGCCGGTGACTATCGATGACCCTACTTTTGGTCAAGTGCCGGTGTTTAAACAAAGAACGGTGGTTGCGACCACAACTTTAGCAACCAAAAACGGTAAAGGCGCTAAAAACGCCCCGATTCTTATCGATTGGCAAGGCTGTGCTACCGCAGGACTATGCTACCCACCAGAAAAAGTAAAAACTAAAATCAATATTCCGGCGACTCGTTAATAGCCCTTATCAGCACCCTTTATCAATACCCTGTCAGTGCAACACTAGTAATAAAAAGGTAGTCCTCTATGTCTAGCAAGACGGTAATAAATTATCCGACGCTGAAGAAAAAAGCACGCTCAAGAGCCGCTTATCTATTGGCATTAGGATTATCTAGTAGCTCGTTGCTAGCGGGCGTAGCAGCGACAGGACTGATGGCATCTTCCACCGCGTCTGCGGCAGGATTGAGCGATTTATTTGGTAATAGCCGTGAGGCGTCCCCTAAGTTCTTACCGGTGGACGAGGCTTTTCAGGTCACTAGTACCACAAAAGCCTTGGCTGACGGTACGCGGCTAGCGATCAACTTTGATATTACCCCAGAGCATTATGTCTATAAAGATCAGCTCAAGCTTGACTTGCCAGCTGGAGTAACTGCCAGCCCCTTGACGTTCAACCAAAAGCCGGTCTCTATCGATGATCCGACTTATGGGCAAGTGCCAGTATTTGATCAGGCCAATATGATCGCTAGCACCACGCTGACAAGTACTAACGGCATAAGCGACGGCGAGGTGACAATTAGCTGGCAAGGCTGCGCCAAAGCGGGTCTATGCTATCCACCAGAGAAGATAAAAACTACGGTATCTATCAATAGTAGTAAAGGTAGTAACGCTGATACGGCTACAACAGTAGTCGCTGGCAATACTGCTAGTAGTAATAATGCAACCACTGACGCCCAATCAGTCTCGACGTCTGCGGTAGCGACTGACGAAGCTATCGACTATGACGATTTAGACAGCGACGCTATCGATTATGATACTTTAGATAGCGATATGACAGCGACTAGCTCGATCTCTGGCGCCGATAGCAGTATTGATGGTGCAGAGGGTGTAAGCCTCATAGACGAAAGCACGACAACCAGTACGGCGACTAATAGTAGTAGCCTAGTCAGCGGTTTAGATAACGATGATCCGTTTGGTCTCGCCACCCATCCTTGGCTAGCTTTATTGTTATTATTTATAGCAGGGTTAGGGCTAGCGCTGACGCCTTGTGTATTACCGATGCTGCCTATCGTTGCCAATATTGTCGCGCGTCAAGAGAATCCAACCGTCAAAAAGGGCGTTATCTTAACGATGAGCTATGCGATAGGGGTAGCGATCGCTTATGGCATATTAGGCGCAGTGATTGCAGTATTTGGTGAGTCGCTCGGCATTATTGGTTGGCTACAAAACCCTATTATCTTGATTAGCTTTGCGATTGTGTTTGTACTACTGGCGCTGTATATGCTTGGCGTCTTTAGCATTCGTCTGCCACGCGCCCTCAGCTCTAAGATGCAAGGCCTCAGCCAAGCCGGCGACAGTAAGCTTGGTAGTACAGGCGGTAGCTTAGTCGCTGGTTTTTTATCGGCGTTAGTCGTATCGCCTTGTGTGTCTGCGCCACTGTTTGGCGCGCTACTGGCGGTCTCGACTATTGGCAGTCCGCTATTGGGTTTCGCCGCATTATTTATGCTCGGGTTTGGTCTCTCCGCACCGCTAATCTTGATTGGTGCGACGCAAGGCAAGATTATGCCTAAAGCTGGCGTGTGGATGAACTGGGTCAAGCAAGGCTTTGCGCTGTTACTATTCGCCGTGGCACTGTTACTAATTGAGCGGGTGTTTATCTCGCCGGTGATGTTACTGGTTTGGGCGCTATGGTTTATGGTGGTAGCGACTTGGGCGTGGAGCTGGGTCGGTAGGGCGCGTATGCTGACGCAAGCGCTAGGTCTAGTCGTCGGTATTTGGTCAGCGATGCTCATCATTGGCGCGGCTTTAGGTAATGATGACAGCTTGCATCCGCTAGCGTCATTGACTGCAGCACCGATGATGACGTCATCAGCAAACCAGACTAGTAGTCAGGCGGCAGGAGCCAATAAGGCGACAGATGAGCACATCACTACGCTCGCAGAGCTCGATGCGATCACGGCGAAAAGCCCGAAAGTCATCGTCGATGTCACTGCCGAGTGGTGCGTCGAGTGCCGTATTATGGATAAGAACTTATTTCATAATCGCCCTGCGCAGATGCAGGACTGGCAATTGGTTAGACTCGATATCACTGAGACTACGGCAGACTCAAAAGCTATCTTAGCGCGCTATCAGCTGTTTGGGCCGCCCTCACTGTTGTATTATATCGACGGAGAGCTGGTCAACAAGCAAGTTGGTGAAATCGGTCGCCAAGAGTTCGAGCAGACTTTAACAGCTTTGAATAATTGATATTAATTTTAATAAGGTATTCATTAGCGCGATACTCAGCTTTATAAGTTGGCTATCGCGCTTTTTTGTGACTGGAAGCGATTAACGTTGTTAAGTCTTTTTTCATTTAACCCTGCCAATATTAAGTAGGGATAACGCTAGTATAATGCGCATAATTTTATTACAATAACGCAACAATATTTGATAGTCGATGCTGCCGCGTTATTTTACCTAGATAAAGTAGTAGCGGTAGCTTTTAAGAACATTCAATGACTTGTCTCTTATATAGCTGACTATCACCGCTATAGTCGATTCAATTTAAAATGCATGATGGGTTACTGAGATAAATCTTGCGCCGCGTCGAAAATAAACCGCACGCTAGAAGGGTTTATACCAGTAGTACGCCAAAACTCTCAAACCTTTTTATTTTGAACTGAGTATAGTCTCTAATTATTTGTGCTGTTGACAGCAGATAATATGCCGGCATCTCTGCCCATTATGACCAAGGACTACTATGTTTGCTCAGGTTATCACCCGATATCAGGCTCAGCGTCAGCCGACTTTGAACGTTGCACTAAAGACGCCTCTGAACGTGGCTATAGGTGTCGCTTTAAGTTGCATCGCTCTGCAAGCACAAGCCGCTACAGAAGCGCCTATCTACAACGAGATACCAGTAGCCGGTGCCAATGTAGAGTACTTAAGTGAGGGCTCGTCGCAAGGTATGAATGAGCGGATGACAAATCCTGATGGCTCTATTGATCGCAGCCAGCTGCCTAGCGATGCTTTTATCGCTCAGCAAGCGCAGCTGTTCCTTGAATGTACCCAAGTGCAGACTAGCGCGGCGCGTTTGGCCTGTTTCGATAAAGTAGCGGAGCAGGGTAAAACACCTACCTATACCATGAGCAAGCAGCCGGTAGATCTAGCCAAAACCTTTAGAACGACTATCTCTGGTAACCCGCAGGTGATACTCGCGCAAGACGACTTAGACGAGGCTGACGACACTTTAGACGCGGAACAAGCGCAGACTACAGCAAGCTTGAACACCGTGGGACTGACACAAAGAGAAGCGAAAGTGTTAGAAGAGGTGGGAGTCACCCAAGAGCAGATAGAAAAATACTCTCCGCTAAGCTTGGCGTATGATCTAGACCAAAACAGTGAGCGCGGTACATGGACAGTGAGACCCTACCGACCGAACTATGTGCTCCCTTTGTTCTATACTGCTGATCCAAATCTAAATCCCAACTCTCCTTCTCAAGAGGGAGACGAGTTTACGTCTAACCAGATACGTAATACTGAGCTGAAGTTTCAGCTATCGCTAAAAACCAAAGTCGGCGAAGATTTATTCGATACCAATGCCGACTTATGGTTCGGTTATACCCAACAGGCGCATTGGCAAGTTTATAATGAAGACAATTCACGGCCTTTTCGCGCCACTGACTATCAGCCAGAGATCTTTTTGACGCAGCCGGTTACCGCTGATTTGCCTTTTGGTGGTCGTTTGCGGATGCTCGGCGCAGGAGCGATGCACCATTCCAATGGGCGCTCTGATCCTATTTCACGCTCTTGGAACCGTATCTATCTGATGGCGGGTGCGGAGTGGGGCAAATTGTCGGTAGTACCGCGTATCTGGACTCGGGTCAATAACGAGAATGAGAGTAGCGAAGACAATGAAGATATCGAAGACTTTATGGGCTATGGCGATATCAAGTTCTTATATGACTTGCCAGATCAACAAAGTCTGAGTGGTACGTTGCGCTATAATCCTAGCACTAATAAAGGGGCGGCGCAGCTTGACTACTTCTATCCTTTATCTGAAAACGTTAATGGTTACGTGCAGCTATTCCATGGGTATGGTGAATCCATCATTGACTATAATTACGAAAATACGGCTATCGGTTTCGGTATTGTCCTCAATGACTTTAAAGGGTTTTAGGCTATAGGTCAGCTTAGTCGTTATGCGCCGCCTGGCGCCTTATCAGTTGGGGTTATGGCTGGCAGAGTATGTCAATATACGCTGCCAGTTATGCGGCTGCTATCGTAAAGCGCCCTATACTGACCCTGCAGATTCTAATCATGCAGACCTATCGGCCAAACGCTCCTCTAGTCAGTTTTCAACTGCTCATAAAAGCCTGCTTTGTAGTCGCTGTCAGCGCAGTATCGCTTGGCTACCGGCGCCTTTTTATGTTGATATTGCAGCATCCGTCACCTTACCAATTCAAGCCGCTAGCTACTACGATTATCCGCTGCGCCAAGCCATTCGCGCCTTTAAGCATAGCGAGGATATGACCCGGCTACCTTTACTCGTACATATGCTGCGGCAATTGCCCAGGCCGAAAGGCTGTCATGCGGGTAATAGCGTCATTCTGCCGATGCCCACTACCGATAATCGACTGCTCAAACGTGGCTTCGACCCAGTCACTATCCTCTCTATTTACCTCTCCAAGCACTGGCAAATCCCCTTATGGCATGGAGTAGAGCGTCAGGATAATACTGTCAGTCAGCAAGGACTAAGCCGTAGCGAACGCCTAACCAATCTAAATGATGCTTTTGTATTGACCGAAATCCCGCCTGTCAAACGTCTGCTGTTATTCGATGATGTCGCGACCACAGGCGCAAGCTTGCAGGCGTTAGCGCGCGCTATCATTCCAACTCAACCTTATCTAACCTCTCCAGAAGCCACTGGAATGACTAATAAGGATATAAGTCATAGCTCTAATAGCGACAGCCAGCCTGCTGATGTTAAGACGACTAAGTATCATATTTCAGCTTACGCTCTTGCACATGGTAATCAAAATCAGAAATAGTACCTTTCATCTTCTAAAAGCTACCGTTTATTTATGGTATAACTAGAGTCTTTACGTCTTTAGTGTTATTTTTGTATATAATAAAGATGAATTGTTTTTGTATTATATAAAGTTGTAAAGTTATTGAACTATAGGTCATGACTACTAATAGCCTATACATCATTCTGAGTTTTCAGACTCAGGGAGATGGAACAAATATTGCATATTTAGAATATATAACTGCGTACATAAGTGAGTTAAAATTACAGTAGTAAGCGGATGAATCTTAGCTAACTACAGACTTTAAGAATTTAGGATTGGGATGTGAACGCCGCTATACCTAACTCGTCATATAAGTGTCAAGCGAAAAGCGTTTCAGGGTTTACCCTGATTGAGCTAATGGTGACTATTGCGGTATTGGCTATCATCGTTAGTATTGCTGCACCCAATGTGAGTACGCAACTGGCCAATCAGCGGGTGAAGGCGACGGCAGCTACCCTTGAGAATGCGTTAAAAGAAGCTAAGGCTGAAAGCGTTATTCGGCGGCAGAATATCGAAGTTATACATGATAGCACTGCCAACACGATTACCTTGGAAAACGTTAGTGATAAGGTGTTATCGACTTATAATATTAACATCGAGAGCACGGTAACTATTACTCCTAATACGGCGACTTCAGTGACCTTTCAACCTAATAAAGCGACATTTAATGGTGCTCAAGTCGTCTATACGGTCTGTGATAGCAATACCAAAGCAACCCCTCGGCAAGTTGAAGTTAGCGCTATCGCAAATGTCAGCAATAAGCTAGGAGGAACGTGCTCATGAGACAGCTAGTGAGTCAGCGTGGCGTAGGCTTAGTAGAGGTATTAGTTGCTCTACTGCTATTAGCGGTAGCGGTACTAGGTTTTTCCGCTATGCAAATGACTGCTGTCAAAGCGACTGATGAGAGCCTCATGCGCACACGAGCGCTGACTATCATGAGAGGCGGTGCTGAGGCTATGCGTGCTAATTCAACGGGTATAAGTGCTTTTAAAGCTGCGGTAAATGGCGATACGGACTCTATAACTATAGATGGCGCTACTATCACCAAGGACAGTTGTATATTAAATACAGCTGGAGCACCTGCCGTTACTGATAGCTGTACTATCGATCAGCTAGCGACACGTGATGGCTTATTGATGAAATTGTATGCAGATGATAATGATATCAATGTAGGGTTAATGCCTGATGGCTGTCCTGGCACTTCAGGTAACCAAGAGCGCCAATGCTTTGTAGCCAGTTGGGGTGATACTACTGTCGCCTTAAGCGATAGCGATGCCAATGCCTGTGCCAATGAAAATGGTACTTATAAAAATGGCGCAGAGTGCTTTATTATGGAGGCTTACTGATGCCCAACCCCGATAAATATAATCACGATAATACTCATCAAGCTGGTTTTACGCTAATAGAGCTGATGATCTCATTAGTACTAGGTTTGCTGATCTCAGCTGCTGTTATGCAAGTATATCTGATCAATGTCAAAACTAGCAGTGTGCAAGCGAGTGGCAGTGAACTACAAGATGCTAGTATTTTTGGGCTACAACAATTAGAAAAAAAAGTTCGCTTAGCCAATTTAGGTAATCCTGCGACTAGAATTGATAATACGACGGCGAAGGGCGGCATAGTATTAACAGGCGCTAATTTAGGCGTCGCTTTACCTTATGCCGATACAGGTTATTTGACAAGGCGTGCAGGCGATAGCGCTAGCGGTACCAATGGTTGGACTGGTGCCTCAAATACAACTGTTGCTAGCGACCAATTAACCATTCAATATACTAATATAACGGGCAGCCCATTTAGCGATTGTGAAGGGTCAACCGTTGAGATAAACGAGACTGCTGTCGAGCGCTATTTTTTGCGTCCTGTCACTAACGATACGAGTAGTGGCACTATCAAAAATCTAGTGTTAGCCTGTGATTCAGGACGGATCAATACTACGTCAGGCGAGATAATTGCTTTTGGTGGCTCAGATGCGCGCAATTTTGGTCAAGCGGGTCAAGAGTTTATTATCAATGTTGATCAATTTAAAGTGTTATTAGGTACTCAGTCTGATTCTAGCAATAATGCAGGTCAAATGATGTACTTACCTAGCAGTTCATATTTAGCAATAGCGGATGATAAACCTGCTATAACAGCTATTAAGATGGGATTAATCGTTCACGGCAGTACGCCTGTATTGGGAAGTGAAGATCAAACTTCTTTTACGCTACTAGGCCAGAGTAACGTCCTAAAAAATGATACTTCCCGTAGTAAGCAAGTGCGAACCACTTACGAGACAACTACGCTCCTGCGTAATGCTCGTGTCGTCAATGTAAAGACTGGCTTATAACATTTGGTAGGGAGAATAAGAGTGACTGCAAAGCACTATTCATCAAGTTCGACCACAAAAGATATCAAAATGACTCTTAGATATCGAAGCCGCGAGCGCGGAGCAACGCTAATAGTGGTGCTATTGTTCTTGGTTTTGATTATGCTAGCGGGTGCTATAGCGGTGAGACAAAGCAGTACCGATCTAAAAATTGCTACAAGCGATCAGATCAATACCGTACTACTACAGTCCGCAGATAGTGCCAATCAAAAGCTTGAGATGATGCTTAATGGGAGTGCGACGACTACTGAATATAAAGACGTTACCAGTGCTGCCGGGGTGTTCGGTCACTTTTTATTAAACCCTGAAAACGCCACTAATGAGTTTATTTATTGTTTTAACCCGCGTACCAAAAAGTATCTGGCATCGAATGCGACTATCAAGGTCAAAGGCCCAGCAGGAAATTCAGGCGGCTATTGGAACAGCTTAGACAATGGCGTATGCGATTACAACAGCGCAGATGGTTATACTAGCGCTAGGCAAACGGTCGTTACTCAGATGAGCGTCACGGTCACACCTCCCGACCCCAATGCTGAAAGATTTGGTCATGTCGTTATAGGTAAAGAGATTGAAGATAGAACCAGTAAAAAGTTTAAATTCGATATCAGAGCAACCTCAGCACTACCTTCATATAGTGAGCCAAAAGCTAACGGTGATAACTGCTTTGCACAGACCAGTGTCAAAGCCAACGCAGCTGCTAATAAGTCCTTGAATGACTGTATGAAAGCTGCAAGCACACCTAGCAAGATGATATATGAGCAAGCGGATGTCGAAAACGTCTCTGCTTCTACAAAATGTATTCCATTTGGCAGAGGCTCATTAAATACAGAATGCGTACTCAAAGCTACGCCATAAGCAGTTGACTCATTATATAAAAGGATAGAGGTCATGAAGCGACTTAAGAATGTATCGCCAGTTAGCGGCACCGTTGCGTTACCTTTGAAGTATTTAGTCGTTGTCATGGGCGCTATGATGTCGCTACCAGTAGCGCAAGCAGATGTAGCAGGTAAAAAGATCGGCGACTTGGAGATCTATAAAGCCGCTGAGGGCGGCAAGACTACCATCACTATGATGCTCGATACCTCAGGTAGTATGGGGATTGATCAAGTTGATTATGCCTGTGATTTGCCTTCGAATATCAGTTTTAATAGAAATATGGTTGGTTCTGAGAATTCTGAGACGACGCCATCTTATACGAGAAGGTATTGTGAAATATCGGGTGAAAAGCGATATTTCTTTGCAAACTACTCAGGTATTTTTGGTAACAAGTGGTATCTCTGTGAAAGCAACAATGGCCTAGGTGTCACAAATAGAAACTCATGTGACAAAGAAATTAGCAAACCATCAATTAATGGTTCTTATCTAACTGAGAAAGGTGGTCTTTTTAACACATATACTTATTATTATAAGGATATCGGTGGTGGAAAGTACTACGACCGCCTAACGCGCCTGAAAGATGCTATCTTCACCTTAATGAAAAATACGCAACAACTCAATTCAGAAAAAGTAGCCATAGGTATTGGTCAGTACTCTACACAAAGTAATAGTAATAATAATTATAATGGTGCCGATAGTAGCACTGGTAAAATATTAGTACCTGCAAGACTGCTCGATCAGACGCAGCGCGATGCAATCAAGGAAGCTGTAGCACCCTTGAAAGGTGAACTAGGCACTCCAACGGCTAATGCTTATGCTGAAGTCGGTGCTTATATGTTAGGTACTAATACCTCGGATTCTTCTTATAGTGGTTATGATGATTCTATTAAATCCTCTAAAGACAGTAATAGCTATATAAGTCCCTTATCATCACCCTCATCTTGTGATGGACGTGGTATCTACTTTTTAACAGACGGCGCCCCTAACAGCTCTCCTAATCCTAACTATTTAATGGGACTAGCTTTAGGTAGTTCTCTGAGTGTAACAGCGTCTAACAGTCTACCGAGTGGCAGTTCATCTAACAATAGCATGCCACAAGTAGGCGCGTTCGCTAAAGCGCTACGCGATCCTACTCAGAACCCATTAGGAACTGATAGAGAAATCTATACCGCAGTAGTTGGGTTCGGTTCAGATTTTAATGTTGATAGAGAGGAAGATGCCGAAAAAGATCCAGAAGATCGAGTCATTCGCAATCTTCCCTATACCAATCCCAAAACAGGCGTCACTGCCAATCGTGATTTTTATAACTGTGAAAACATTGATGATAAAGATGCCAGAAACGCCTGTAACTGGGGTGAAAAAGCTCATGAAGAACTACCAGGGGTTGGTGGCTTTGGTGAAGGTGGATTTTATTCAGCGCAGTCCACCGAAGATATCATCAAAAGTATCACCAACTTTGTCAGTGACCTAAACCAAACCTTACCGTCTACGCCATCGGGTACGATTATTATCCCAGACGATCCTTATCGCGCGGATAGTCAGCTCGCCGTCGCCTATTATCCCACTATTCAGCCCAAAGTCGCGGATAATGCCGTGATTTGGGAAGGCAACATGAAAAAGTATATCTTAAATGAGGGTACACTCTATGGTAAAAGTAATACTAAGCTTTTCAAAAATATAGCAGGCGAGTTAAACCCAGCCGCACAAGATTTTTGGTCCGACAAAAATTACCCTGGAGCCAATGATAAGGTCGAATCTGGTGGCTTTTATTCACAACTAACGACACCCGCCACTGGCGTAGCTTCTGTCAGAAATTTATATGTAGAGGACTGGACTAGTGCGACTAATAAAAAGCCAGTCCTAAAAAAAGTAAGTATTAGTGGTGAAGGTAAAGTGTTAATAAACAATGCTGCTTTAACCAACACTTCTTTCAATGACACCGCTACTTATAACGAAACGACGCTAAGAAGACTACTGAGCTTTCTAGGCTTTGATAACTTACCGTCTGGCGCCGTAAAAAACATGACGCTCACTAGTGCCAATGTCACTCAGCCGATCAAAGTAGTAGGCGCATCTATTCACTCAACGCCAGCTGCAGTCTCTTATTCTGCTACCTTAGATGATGATGGTAAAGTCACTGCCACTCGTGATGATTATGTGCTCTTTGGCTCAACCGAAGGTGGCCTACATCTTGTCAATGCTGACGATGCTAGAGCTGGCGGTAATGGGGGCGAAGAGAAGTTCGTGATTATCCCAAGAGAGATGTTAGCCAATCCAGAGAAATCAGCGGCACTAGTCAAAGGCGCGACTAAGACGGATATCGGCGCACCAAACTTCGGTATCGATGCGCCTTGGCTAGTTAGTGCCGATTATAAGTATGACTTTGAGGCTCGCCGCGTCAACATTGACACGACAGATAATAAAGGCATCTATGCTTATGGTGGTCTACGTATGGGCGGTGAAGCTTTTTATGGCCTAGATCTTGAAAGTAACGAAAGCCCTAGTATGATGTTTGCGATTACGCCTGCAACCTCAGGCTTTAGCCGTATGGGGCAGATTTGGTCTAAACCTACCAAAGCTAAGATAAAAACCAGTACTGCTGCCAGCGATAAAGGTACAGATGTGCTGATATTCGGCGGCGGTTATGACATGTGCTACGAGTACGAAGGCTTTCAAGTGGGCGTGACTGATAGTGAATTGGGTAATTGCTCGGGCAAGAGAGATACTGATATCAAAGGCAATGCCGTCTACATCATCAATGCCATCACAGGTGATCTCATTTGGTCAGCTTCTAGCGATTCAAGTGCAACTAAGACAGTCGATACTATGAAAAACAGTATTGTCGCTGGGGTGACAACTCTAGATCGTGATAACGATGGCTTTATGGATCATATTTACTTCGCAGATTTGGGCGGTCAAGTATTCCGCGCTGATTTTACCAATGCTGGTTTTCTCAAGCCTACGGCTTCTGCCACAGCTACAGCGTCGCCTGAGACCTCTTTTACTAATACTCGAGTGACTCGCGTACTACAACCTGCTTATACTGGCACTAATACTAAGTATAATCACCGGTTTTATGAGCGTCCAGTTGTTAGCTTTTACCGTAATCCTATTAGTAGTCGGTTATTTGCTTTGGTCAATGTAATCTCAGGAGATCGCAGCTCGCCGCTATCAAAAATACGCAATCCTGATAAATCCGATAGACTCTATGGCATCATGGATACCGATGTGACTAAAGCGGACAATATCTTTTATGCTAGTAACTTTACCAATACAAATAATGCTAACGGTCAAAAGGTAGTTAATCTAACGGCCAACACCTCAGAAAGTAGTCACTTAGCGGAACTACCGACTGCTATCGGTACTCAGGGTAGCTACACTTTAGCGCAAAAGAACGATGCTATCTCAACGCTACAGGGTACATCAAAGAATGGCTGGTATATTCCGCTGACCCGTTTTGACGGTTATGGTAACGTCCGCTATAGCAAAGGCGTCGGCAAATCCGAGGTTATCGATAGCTTCTTATACACCACAGTCTATAATCCAGATATGAATTATGGCTCAGTAGACTCCTGCTCAGCTAAGATTACCGGTGGTTCAGAGAGGCAGTTATACTGTCTACCTTATGGTATCTGTACTGATGATGCGTCTAAAAATGGCTTGGGCGGATTTGTGAGAGCGGGCAAAGGTATTCAGGAGCTGACTTTAGGGCCGCGTAGCTCAACATTATCTAACCAGCGTTTGCTTATAGGCACTAGGACTTTGACTGAACGCGCTAATGATAGAGTCAACTTCGGTACTGATAATGATAAAGGCCTCTTTAATGCTCTCACTAAGCCTGAAGGCTTGAATCAGTCGCTAAACAATAATGATCGTATTCCAGGTAGCGGCACGGCTCCTGACTTTATATTCAATGATCGTTTTATCTTACAGCCTAGAACTTGGTATGAAGTAGACTGATAGGGTAGCCTTATGAGTACAAAAGCATTAAGACGGCAGACAGGCTTTACCCTTATTGAGCTGATGGTTATAGTCTCTATCATCGCGATTTTGGCTGCGATAGCTATTCCGTCGTATAGGCAGTATGTCGTCCGCAACTCCGAGATGCAAGCGCAGGCACGTATGCAGCAGCTGGAGATTGAGCTGAATCGCTGGCGTGCTACGGCTTTGACTTATAAAGGGTTTCAACCCAAACAGATCGCTAATGATGGTACGGTCAGTCATGGCTATGATGATGCGCCTACTAATCAGACTGTTTATATCCCGGCGGGGAGTAGCAGTAGCAATTATAAGTATAGAATCACTCTAGTCGATGGCAGTACGGATAGTACGCTTGCGCCCGCTAGTAACGGTACATTCTCTACTGCAGGTAACTCGTGGCGCATGCTAGCTGAGCCCAATAGCGACCTTGCGGACTATAACGCCAGTCTGTTTATGCTCACTAGTACAGGGGTTAGGTGTGAGAGTATCGATCGAGATGTGGATTATGAATCTACTGATTGCGGTACCAATCAGCAAGATTGGTAATCAATAAACGGTCTATTAGTTAGGAAATGATAGAAAAGTGATAAGAATACAAGTCAATTGAACTGGGTTTAAAAATAACTATGATGTCTAAACATGCTCATGGCTTTACTCTGATAGAGCTGATGATCGTCGTCGCTATCATTGGCATACTGGCCGCTATCGCTTATCCCAGCTATCAAGGCTATGTAGAGAGAACCAACCGCGCCGATATGATGAGCGAGCTACACAATATCGCCACCGAGATTCAGAGCCGTAAGTTAGCACAAGGCAGCTATAGCACCATTAGTACGGCGGTGATGAGTGACTTCAATAATAAGAGCTATCCGGCACAAGGCACAGCTCTCTATACGGTGACGGTGACACCAAACCCCTTAACCGCCAATTGGACAATTACCGCGACTCCAATAACAGGGAGTAGAATGGCAGGCGATGGTAATATTACCCTCAATCATCAAGGGCTAAAGTGTCGAGATACTAGCTGTGGTACAGGCAACGAATGGCAGTAATTGACAATTTTTGTATAGCTCAAATATTTAGTGACAATAAACGTCAACCGCTGCTATTTTTCTCTATAAAAATTACTATGTTGACAATTATTAGTAGGTTGACAGTAACATTATGTTAACGATACACTAACAAGCGGTAGAAATTTTGTCATAAACGGTAAAAAATAGGGGTAAAACCCGTAATTTCCTATTACGTCCGTTATTTTTTAGTTTTGGCATATTATGTGCAACTAATACTATGAGGCGTAATAGCCAATTTTTAATCTGTAAATTAAAGATAGGTCGTACTATAACCGACTGTCTCTATACCACCCTAAGGAGTTCTTATGAACACTGCTCAAAAAGGTTTTACCTTAATCGAACTAATGATCGTTGTTGCTATTATCGGTATCTTGGCTGCGATTGCCGTTCCAGCTTATCAGAATTATACTTCGAAAGCTCGTTTGGCAGAAACGAGAGTAGCTGTAGCCTCTGTAAAAAACGCAGTTGATATATGTTTTCAAACAGAAGATGCAGCATTAGCAAGTTGTGATACTTATGCAGAGATAGGGACTACAAAAACCGAAGCGGAAAATGGTGCAACTGTCTCTACTGTGGTTTTAGATGAAGTTGATGCGGGTGAAATTGTGATCACAGGTACTAATGTAGATAGCAAAACTTATGTTCTTACAGGAACAAAAAATGGGGGCACTATCGCATGGGCAGAGAGTGGTGATTATATCTAATAAATTAAACTAACTTATACTCAGTACTATGTTAGTCCTTTAAACTAAACACGATCAATATAAAACCAAGCAAAAGTTTGTTTTATATTGATCGTTCTTTATGTGACTACGAATAATTAATTTCGATAGGTGTCTTGGTACAAGATGTGCAGTAACTAGGTAAACCTTAACTATATTTGATATCTATATGTGTTCAAATCACTGTAATAAACAATCTGGCTTTACACTAGTAGAAATCATGATTGTCATTGCTATCTTCGGAATGTTAGCAGTAATTGCAACCCGTAGTTATACTATGTATATTGTTGAAGCTTACAACCATGCCTGTCTGTCAGAAGTAAAAAGCTATAGCAATAACGTTTTTTATATTCTTAATGATCAAGATGATAGCAATAATCCAATTGCACCCACTTTACAATCTTGCCAATCAATCACAGATACAACAGACTGGACGCTAGCTACTCAGCAGAAAGTAATAGCGATAGTTAAATCTCCTTCCAACGCTCGTATCGAGTGCGATATCCCTAATGGCTCGCCTTGTCGGATAATGCCTTAATTAAATTCTTTCTATTAAACCAAACAACCACTTCCCAAACACGCCCAACCCCAATAGTGTAAAATCACCACACCCCAATTACAATAACGACTCATTTTATGCAAAAAAAGGTGTTAGGGATTTGCCTCGCGATTGCGCTACTCGAGGGCTTTGCCGGTCTCGGTATCGAGATTTATGCCATTCGTATCTCCGCGACTTATATCGGCTCCTCCATCTCGATTACGGGCGTCATCCTCGCGATGGTACTGATCGCCATTGCCGTGGGTTACTGGTATGGCGGACGGCTCTCGCAAGATATTCACACCCCAAGGCAGGCGCTACTTAAAGCCGGTTATGTGCTCTCGCTTTCTGCTATCTCTCACGCGATCGCTTGTATTATCCAACTGCCACTGCTTGCAGCGATGACTGCTAGTATCGACAGTCCGATTATTGCCGCTATCGGTGTCGGTTTATTGTTTGGCGTCGGGCTGGCGTTTGGCTCAACCGCTATTCCGCTCATTACCCAGTTTTTATCGCTTAAATATGAGAACGCTGATGATAATA
This sequence comes from Psychrobacter sp. 1U2, assembly GCF_051847575.1. Classification (NCBI taxonomy): domain Bacteria; kingdom Pseudomonadati; phylum Pseudomonadota; class Gammaproteobacteria; order Moraxellales; family Moraxellaceae; genus Psychrobacter; species Psychrobacter sp. 1U2. The sequence continues at coordinate 67,835 of NZ_JBPYDC010000014.1, read as the reverse complement.
ACAATGTCGATGCCGGTAAAAATGCTGGCATGATGGTCGCGATTACCACTGTCGGTAGTGTGCTGGGTTCGACACTGACGCCGATATTATTATTGCCTTATATCGGTCTTATGAGTAGCCTCGCGTTATTTATTGCCGCTTTAGCGATTAGCGCTTATTTATGTACCCGCTTAGCGATACAAGTACAAAATGACGAACCCTTGAGTCTATCGACGCATCGCATGAATTATAGTCTTGCACTAGCAGCGGTTGCGGTGACTTTTATTTTTATTGTCCTCAATAAAGTCGATACGGGCTATCAAACCGCCACCAATGCTTGGTTTATCAAACAGACCGTCATCGACGATCAACTAGCCGTTACCATCACTGATAAACCCGGCCAGACTACCAGTAGCTGCTGGATATATCTATCTAAACAGAACTGCCACTGGTACGGCAAGATTACCGTTGAAGCGATTGAACAAATCGAGCCAAAGAGCTTAGTATTCCTCGGCGGCGCAGGGATGGGTACGCCCAGCGAAGTGGCGCATCATAATCCGGATATGGCGCTGACAGTCATCGATATTGACAAAGGTCTGCCGGATATCGTAGAAGCGCACTTTCTAAAAGCGCCGATAGCGGAGAATATTACGTTTATCGGTGATGATGCGCGTGGCTATTTAACGCGTCATCGCGATGCTAGCTATGACTTTATGCTGATAGATGCTTTTCAAGGGCGACATGTCGCTGGGAATTTATATACGCTTGAAGCGTTGACACAGTTTAAGAATAATAGCAGCTATATCATGGCCAATATGATCGGCAAGGCCAATGCAGAGCACGGCTATAGCCAGACGCTATTTAACAACTGGCATGAGGTGTTTGGCGATGACGCTTATATCCTCACCAAGACCACACCAAATAAGCGTAACCGCGATGAGATACAAAATATCATGCTTTGTAATTTTGAATGTCCGGGTAGCGTGAGGCTTGCGCAAGTGAATTTCTTTAATCGTACGCAGCCGCTGCATACCGATGATGTGCCAAGATTGGATCGTTATTATTATCGGGCGATGTAAGTACTATTTATTCCATAAAATATTTATGCCATAAAAAAGGCCGTAGCGAAAGCCACAGCCTAATTCTCATCAAAATGCTTTATGTATAAGCAATCACTGTTAACAATCCAGTTACCTTTCTAGATATTGAATCTTACCCTCAACACCGTCCCACTTTTCCGCATCGGGTAGGGGATCTTTCATCTCGGTAATATTTGGCCACTTCTGTGCCAGCTCGGCATTAAGCTCGAAGAAGATCCGTTGATCTTTGGGCACTTCATCATCTGCATATATTGCGTTGACAGGACATTCGGGCACACACAATGCGCAGTCGATACACTCATCAGGGTCGATGGCTAAGAAGTTCGACCCTTCATAAAAGCAGTCCACCGGGCAGACTTCCACGCAGTCCGTGTATTTGCAAAGGATGCAGTTATCGGTCACGACAAAGGTCATAGCGGGCTACCTGTTAGTGAGTTGCCTACTTCTCCAGATACTGAATCTTACCTTCGACGCCGTCCCACTTTTCTGCTTCTGGCAGTGGCGGTTTCATCTCAGTAATATTTGGCCATTTTTGTGCCAGCTCCGCATTGAGCTCGATAAAGACCTCTTGCCCTTTCGGCACTTCGTCTTCTGAGAAGATAGCATTGGCTGGACATTCAGGCTCACAGAGGGCGCAGTCGATACACTCATCAGGGTCGATGACTAAGAAGTTTGGCCCCTCATAAAAGCAATCCACCGGACAGACTTCCACACAGTCAGTGTGCTTACAAAGAATACAATTATCTGCAACGACAAAGGTCATAGCGGGCTACCTGTTATTGGTTCGACTGACTGCCAATGGGCTAAAAGCAAATCAGACTAAAAGAATGATATAAAATAAAGCGTATTTTAGCGCTTTTGGACACTTTTCACAATTCCCTTTCACGACCAATGAGTTGTTTGAGGATGTAGAGCCTATCATGCGCTTGCTTGGGAGTTAAGCTGTCCGGATCAATGTTATTGAGCTCGTCTTGTATCGCAAACCATTGATTTTGTTGAGTATCATATAATGGGTTGCTAGCGGTTACTAAATGGGTCGCATCAGCTTTATTGTCATTATGATTATAATACTGCGAACGTTCATCCGTTACGGAATGAGTTAAGTCGATTTTGTCATCAGCGCTATTACTATCGTCATGGGTTGTTTTATGATTCATCAGATTATCGATCAGATAGCGTTTGGCATCGGCCAATACAGCACTAGGAATACCGGCCATTTTTGCCACGTGTAGCCCAAAGCTAGAGCTGGCAGCGCCATCGACGATTTTATGTAAGAGTAACAGCTGTCCATCGACTTCGCTGGCGGCGACATGGACATTACGAATGGCCTTATTCTGCTGCGCCAATTGCGTCAGCTCAAAGTAATGGGTGGCAAATAGCGTCAAGCAGCCGATATCAAGTAGTTTATTGACGCAAGCATGGGCGATTGCCAGACCATCGGTGGTGGCTGTACCGCGTCCGACTTCATCCATCAGTACTAGCGACTTATTGGTCGCTTGGTTTAAGATATTGGCCGTCTCTATCATCTCCACCATAAAGGTTGATTTACCGCCGGCGAGATCGTCCGCCGAGCCGATACGGGTAAAGATGCGATCGATATCGCCGATATGAGCACTCTGGGCCGGAACGAAACTGCCACAGTGCGCGAGCATAACGATTAAGGCAGTCTGGCGCATATAAGTGGATTTGCCGCCCATATTAGGTCCGGTGATCAGTAGTAAACGCTCAGGATGTTCGCTTGCGTCCAACTGACAGTCATTAGCCACAAATTGACTAGACGCCTGGCTGTGATGGTTCGCCTTACTCAATACTGCCTCGACCACCACATGACGCCCGGCTTTTATATCGATATGCGCGTTGTCATCGGTCATCACTGGACGCTGCCAGTCATAAGTTATTGCCAAATCAGCCCAGTTGGCGAGCACATCGAGCTGCGCTACGGCGGCGCTCAGTTGCTGCAGCTCAGTCAGATGTCCACTCAGCTCGCTAAGCAGCTGCTGATAGAGCTGCTTTTCACGCGCTAGCGCTAAAGTTTGCGCGCTTAGATATTCAGTTTCTAGCTCTTTTAGCTCTTCGGTGATAAAGCGCTCGGCGTTTTTGAGAGTTTGCCTACGAATAAAGTGCGTGGGCGCGTGCTGAGCTTGCATCTTTGGCAGCTCAAAATAAAAGCCGCTGACTTTATTGAAGCCGACTTTTAAGCTCGGGAGGCTATACTGCTGCCGCGCGCTATCTGCCATTGTATCGAGGGTAGCTTGGATATTATCATGCAGATGCGTTAGCCGATCGAAGTCAGCATCGAAGCCGGTGGCGAGCATACCGCCATCACGAGTATGCGCAGGCGGCTCCGCAACGATAGCGCGCTCAATACGCTCCGCGACTTGCTGCACAGCAGGTAAATAATTGGGCAGCTGCTGCATTAGCATCGGTAATAAGCCTGCTTGCTCAGCATCGATACCAGCATCGGTCAATAACTGTGCTAGCTGAGCACTTTGCGCGATACTATCGGTTAACCTGCGCAAGTCACGCGGTTTGGCGCTCATCAGGCCGATACGGCTACTGATACGCTCGATATCGCCAATGGTGTTTAGCGTATCGCGCAGCTCACTCACTAAGGCAGAATGGTTTGAGTGTGAAGTGGTGTGGTTGGCTGACAATAGCGCGCTTATCGCCTGCAAACGCAAATTGATACGCGTACGCTGACGTAGTGGCCGCTTCATCTGCTGCACCAGTAAGCGCTTACCCATCGGCGTTTGGCACTGATTGAGCACGGAGATTAAAGAAGTGCCGTTACTACTCACCGGGGTGAACAGCTCAAGGTTTTGCTGACTGCCGGCATCGATGATGAGATAGTCGTCGCTGTGCTCAATGATGAGCTGATTGACCTGCGGTATTTGCCGTTGCTGGGTTTGCCGCGCGTAGTGAATGAGCGCCGCACAGCTGGTTTGCGCTAGCAGCGCTTGACTGATACCTAAGCCATCAAGGCGCTGCACTTGAAACTGCTCACAGAGGGTAGCGGCCGCATGATCCGGGTGAAAATCAGTAGCCGCGACCTCGATAATAGGACAGGCTAGCTGGCCGCGCAGCCAAGCGAGCCACTGCTCATCGCTTAACTCACTGACAATTGCTTCGCTAGGCGCAAAACGCGCGAGTACAGTAAGCATTTGTGTTTGTAGCTGGGCGCGAGCCTCAGCAGGTTCCGCCGAGTCCGCGACCGTTAGCGTCTGTGTGGTTAGCGTACCGGCCGCTAAGTCGAGCTGACTGATAGCGGCTTGTAGCGGTTGTTTCGTGCGCTTAGTCGTTGCCGGTTTTACTAAATCCGCCTGAATATCGATGGCGACGACCGTTGGCGTAGATCCGGCGCTAATGAGCGCATCATCGGTGATCGTGCCAGCAGTCAAGGTCTTGACCACTTCGCGGCGCATGATGCCATTATTCGGTGTGGTGCTAGCATTCTTTTTTTGTTTATCGGCGAGCACGGGCGCATTATGACTGGACGATTCATCGATCTGCTCGCAAACCACCACCGTCTCGCCCGCTGCAATCAGCCGTGCCATATAGCTATCGGCGGCGTGAAAAGGCACGCCCGCCATCGCGATGCTATTGCCGGCTTTATCGTTACCCCTGCGAGTTAAAGTAATATCTAATATCTGCGCGGCGCGTTTGGCATCGTCAAAGAACAGCTCATAAAAATCGCCCATCCGGTACAACAATAAAGCGTTTGGATAACTGGCTTTCATGGTCAGATATTGCACCATCATCGGCGTATGGTGCGCCAAGTCGAAGACGGTATCACCAATGGTTAATAGGGTATCGGAGTTAGCAGTAGGATCGACGGGCTTAACAGGCATGCAAAATCTCTTATAAGGCTTTTTTAGCGATAGTTAAGGGGATAAAGCCTCAACGCTAAAGCGAAAAATAAGCCCTATTTTAACACGAGAGCGGGCGCTTAATGACAGCGAATATCTAGTCGTTGCCCCTTGTATCCATCAGCAGCATAACCATATATAATGACGACACACTTAATTGGGTGATAATAAAACGTCAGGCTAAATGTGGGTCTGCGCGCTTTAATTATCGAATATTTCCATAGGTTAAAAAATTATGTTATCAAAGATTGTAGGCAGTGTGGTTGGCACCAAAAATGACCGTGAGCTCAAGCGTATGCGCAAAGTGGTCACTAAGATTAATGCCCATGAGGCTGGCGTGCAAGCCCTGTCTGATGAGCAATTACAGCAAAAGACGGCGGAGTTTAAGGATAGGCATAAAAAAGGCGAAAGCCTTGATGCGCTATTGCCAGAAGCGTTTGCCGTCTGCCGCGAAGCCTCACTGCGTATCACTGGTATGCGTCATTATGACGTCCAGCTGATCGGTGGTATTACCTTGCATGAAGGTAAAATCGCTGAGATGAAAACCGGTGAAGGTAAGACTTTGATGGCAACCCTCGCTATGTACCTAAACGCCATCAGTGATAAAGGCGTACACTTAGTCACCGTTAACGACTATCTAGCCGCGCGTGATGCTGACTTAAATCGGCCGTTATTTAACTTTTTAGGTCTAAAGGTTGGTGTTATTTACTCGCAGCAGCCCGCACAAGAAAAGGTTAACGCTTACCAAGCGGATATCACTTATGGTACCAACAACGAATACGGCTTTGATTACCTGCGCGATAATATGGTCTTTAGCCTCGCAGAAAAAAAACAGCGTCCGCTGAATTTTTGTATCATTGATGAGATTGACTCTATCTTGATTGATGAAGCGCGCACGCCACTGATTATCTCAGGGCAAGCGGAAGATTCATCACGTATGTATGCGCTGATTAATACCATTATTCCGCTACTGATACGCTCAAAAGATGAAGAAGCCAACAAAGAGAACGAAGACGAAGACTTCTGGATCGATGAGAAAAACCGCCAGATTGAAATCAGCGAAAAAGGCTATGAGAAGATTGAGCGCTTCTTGGTCAAAGTCGGCGAGCTTGGCGAAAACGAGAGCCTCTATAGCCCAAGCCGTTTGCCGCTACTCGCACACGTACAAGCCGCTATTCGCGCCCATCATGTCTTTGTCAAAAACGTCCATTATATCGTTGATGAGGGCGAAGTGGTCATCGTCGATGAAAACACGGGTCGGACGATGCCGGGCCGCCGCTGGTCAGAGGGTCTGCACCAAGCAGTTGAGGCCAAAGAAGGCGTCGAGATTCAGGCAGAGAACCAGACGCTGGCGACGACGACTTTCCAGAACTTCTTCCGTCTGTATGACAAGCTATCTGGTATGACCGGTACCGCGGACACCGAAGCAGCAGAATTTAAATCCACTTATGATCTAGATGTTATTGTCATCCCAACGCACAAGCCGATCGCTCGGGTCGATATGGATGATCAGATCTATCTGACTAAATTGGGCAAATATCAAGGCATCATCCGCGAGATTAAAGAGATTCAGGCTAAAGGCGCTCCCGTGCTCGTCGGTACAGCGACTATTGAAGCGAGCGAGGAGTTGTCGTATTTGCTCGATCAAGAAGGCGTCAAGCATAATGTCCTAAACGCCAAGCAGCACGAGCGCGAAGCCGATATCATTGCGCAGGCGGGTAGCCCAAAATCGGTCACCATCGCTACTAACATGGCGGGGCGTGGTACCGATATTATCCTAGGCGGTAACTGGGAGTCGTTTATCGAAGATCCCGAATCAGTATCGCCGGAGGAGATGCGACGCCTCAAAGAGAAGTGGCAAGAAAAACATGATCAAGTCGTCGCGGCTGGTGGTCTGCATATTATTGGCTCTGAGCGTCACGAATCACGCCGTATCGATAACCAGCTGCGCGGCCGTGCCGGTCGTCAGGGCGATCCAGGTATGTCACGCTTCTTTTTATCCTTAGAAGACGATCTGATGCGTATCTTCGCTGGCGACCGCGTGGTCAATATGATGAAGGCGATGGGCCTCAAAGAAGACGAAGCTATCGAGCATAAGATGGTCTCAAAATCTATCGAGAACGCACAAGGTAAAGTAGAAAGCCGCGATTTTGATGCCCGTAAAAACCTACTCAAGTACGATGATGTCGCCAATGAGCAGCGTAAAGTCATTTATGGTCAGCGCGATGATTTGCTCGCGGATATGGACCTGTTAGAAGCTATCGAAGCCATGCATCACGATGTCTATAACGCGATGATCAACCAATTTATACCGCCAGGTTCTATCGATGATCAGTGGAATATCGATGGACTAGAAGATGAGCTAGAGGACGAGTTCAAACTCTATATGCCAGTCAATGATTGGCTAGATGAAGATCGTCGTCTCGATGAAGAAGGCCTACGTGCCAAGATTATTGAGACAGCGTTAGATCATTATCATGGTCGCCGTGAGCAAATGGGCGAAAAGGATGCGGCACAGCTTGAACGTCACTTTATGCTCCAAAGCTTAGATAAACACTGGAAAGAGCACTTGACGCAAATGGATCAGCTGCGAAAAGGGATTCATCTGCGCGGTTATGCGCAGAAAAACCCTGAGCAAGAGTATAAGCGCGAATCATTTGAGCTGTTCCAAATGATGCTTGGCGCTATCAAGTCGGAAACGGTACAAGACTTATCACGCGTGCACATTCCGACTAAAGAAGAGATCGAAGCGTTAGAGGCGCAGCAACGCGCGGATGCCGAACGTATGCAAATGCAGTTTGAGCATAAAGATGCAAGTGGCCTTGCTGGTAATGAGCAACAAGCCGCCGCCCGTAATCCCAATGCTAATCAAAGCCAAGCTCAACGCCAAGCTCAAAATCAAACACAGAGCGCACGCGCGAATCTAGCTGGTGCTGCAGTGGCAGGCGCTGCTAATGGCGCAGAGGGTAATCCTTATGCCAATATGAACGTTAGCCGTAACGCGCCTTGTCCTTGTGGCTCTGGTCTTAAGTATAAGCAGTGTCATGGCAAAATCTAAGCAGTTTAATGCTTAAATCGTTTATTGCTGTTGTCAACCCTCATCTACTATAGATGAGGGTTTTTTGTAGCTGCGGCTTTTTTTACTGAATCTACTTTAAAACTTAGTAAACTATTTGCTACTATAAAGCGGATAGCTAGTGACAGTTATAGTTGGTTTATATTTGGCTAAGAGCGATGCCGCTTGTTTACAAATCCGATATAGGCGCATAAAGAGAGACAAGCTATAGTATTGAACACGCTAAATGATCATAAGCTTGATTATTGTAAATCGTATCAATATGAGCTTTATCATTATAAGCTTAAGCATTTAACACTGTCAGTTTTCAGCATTTAAATTTAGGAGATAGGCATGAGCCTAGGATTATCAAAATCGTTACGAGCGTCTGCAATGATGACCGGAGTATTCGCCTGCGTCATCAGTCTCAGCGCTTGCCAACAAGAGCCTGAAACTGAACCAAGCTTAGAAGAAGATATTGCCGCTGAGCAAGCCGTGCCGATGTCAGCGGAACCTGCTGAGCCTAACGATACTGTCGTCGCTGCTGATGCTACGCTTAATGAAGTACAAGCCGATACGGTCGCTGAGGTGAACACTGGAGTCACTCAAATCACTTATTTATGTGCGCCTGAGCTAAAAGTCGATGTCACTTATAAAGACGATAGCAACGAAGCGGTGCTGAGCACAGATAAAGGAGTGATCACAGTCAATAAAACCAACGAAGGCACCAATCCAGAAGTCTATGAAGGCACAACAACGATCGATGGTAGCGCAGGCTTTACCCAGTGGCGTGTCGCGCATCAAGAGCGTGAGACCGGCGTGATTCGTACCGCTAGTGAAGGCGAGTCTGACGTTAATACCTATCAATGTGATGAGATTGATTAATTTTTACAGCCTTAATAAGGTCTTGGATTTAGCTAAGTTGTGCAAATAAAAAAAGCAACGCTGATTTAAAGTAGCGTTGCTTTTTTAGTGCCATTTTAGCGAGAAATACAGACTTATTCGCTCATCAACAAGCAAGGTTTGAAATTACTTTTTAGGAGCCTGTTGATTATCGTGCGCCAAAAACCCTTCTTCATTGACATCAAGCTCTTCGTGCTTCAATTCGACTTGAATCGTGTCGGTATGGGTATGCTTAGTTTTGCTAATATCGATCTCTTGGATCGCATAAGTGTCTTTGGTAATCGTCGCCACTTGTCTAGATAGCACAATCTCCACTGGTGCATCGCCAATTTCGACTTGTTTGCCATTAATAGTCACAACCGCTTTGCTGTCCAAGCTCGGTTCGACATGGCGCAATATATCTTTATCATCAAAATTGCCTGCAAGTATATCTTGGCTTTCACTATCCTCATAAGCGGTAGTCACTGTGATATATTCTTCAACCAGCTCAATGGGCACCTCAATCGTTCTAGTGCGCGCATGCTTAGTGACAGTGACTTTGCCGACGTCCAAACGCTCTTTATTGACCACAGGGCGCTCTTCTAATAGCTCAAGATAGCCGCTGCCTTTATTGATAGTCGCTCCTGCCAAATGATTGGCCTTACTATCAGCGTTTATACCTTTATTAGTAACATCACGATTGCTAATCTCATCGGGAGCGGGGAGTTTATGCTCGCTAGTATGATCTTCTATTTTCTTATCTATAGTGTTATGGGGAGCAGTATTACTAACATCGGTGTTATTAATATCAGAGTTACTGATGTTAGGGTTTAATGGTTTATTAGACTCATTATTCATAGTCATCTTCCTTGTTATTTCCAGTTGTATAGTTAGCCTAAAATCTTATAGTTGCAAATTAACTCTAAACATAAAAAAAGACCAGAGACTAGCTCTGGCCTTAATTTACTGAGATAACTCAGCTGCTTTTAACTATCATAAAATACTGTTATGAGTAGTTTAGCTTATTACATACCACGAGCGCGGCGGACGTCTTCGGCAGTGATGTCATCACGGTCATATAAGTTACCTTCACGGTCAACGACATTACCTTCATCATTGACGTCAAGCTCTTCGCGCTGAATGGTCTCAACGATAGTCTCAGTATGACGTTCAGTAGTTTTACCGACACTGACCTCTTCTGTCACATAAGTCTCTTTACCAACACGAGCGCGTTCTGCTTCTAGTTCTACTTCAACAGTTTCGCCAGCGCCTACATCACCAATCTTGCGATCAGAGACACGGTCTACGTTAGTACGCTGGATATTGGCGTGTTCTTCTTCTAACTCTACATTGACGTTACGCTCTTCGGTCACGACGTGTTTACCGACTTTGACTAAGCCTGCTACGATACGATCTTTATTTACCGTTAGGCGTTCTTCTAACAGCTCCAAAGTGTTCGGAGCCTCATAATGGGCATCAGAAATTTCTACGTGCTCTTCAGTAGGAACAGTATCGGCTACAAAAGCTTGACGATCTTTTTCATACTGCTCTTTATAGCTATACTGATAGTCATGATCATAGACTTCCATCGCTTCTACTTGTGATTTGGTCAAGCTATCAAAGAATACATCATCACCAACAATACGAGCGAGGCCTGCAGGTACTAATACTTCTTTTGAACTAAACCAACCGCCTGCATCAACGATTAAGTAACGAATACGACCAGTCGTATCTTCTACTAAAGCACCATCGATTTTACCGATTTTGTCTTCGTTAACACCATAAGCAGTTTTGCCAGTTGGGTCATAATAGTCATCACCAATTAGGTCACGGTGAGTTGCTTGAATATCTTGTAAACGGATAAGTTGGCTCATTATTATCTTCCTTTTATATGAGTTAATTTTTATTGAAAATGAAAACTTGAGTGATAAATACAATGTTAAGTACTTAGAATATAGCAGTCAAAATCTTAATAGCTGATTTGATAACCACTAATTCTGTAAAATTTCAGTTCGGTAAGTGAATTAGTTATTGTTAATTACCTCGCCTCAACTGGTTATTAGAATAACAAGAGCAAACAGCAGGAGGTATATAAGCGAGGTAGCAAAATGTGCGATAGACGTAAAAGCGTGTAATAGGCTGTAAGCGCTATAACATGGCGAAGGTATAAGTTAACGGTTGTTTACAGTAAATGCTTTTTCATATTGTTTTTTAGATATTAACCAAAATAAAAAACCGCATAGCTTTAGCTGATACGGTCATAATGGATAAACTATTAGGTTAAAAAACTGAGTAACACGCTTTATGGTAGTTCGATAGCTACCGCTACCGCTTCACCGCCACCGATACAAAGGGTAGCGACACCTTTTTTACCGCCTGTACGTTGTAGCGAGTTAATCAATGTGATCAAGATACGCGCCCCAGAGCAGCCAACAGGATGACCGAGCGCACAAGCACCGCCTTCAATGTTAACTTTACTATGCTCGATATTTAGCTCGTCCATAGCAGCCATAGTCACCATAGCAAAAGCCTCATTAATCTCCCAAAGATCAACATCAGCGACTGACCAGCCCGCTTTATCTAAGACCTTTTCGATCGCTCCTATAGGTGCGATAGTGAACTCGCTAGGATGACGAGAGTTTGAGGTGGTGGCGATAATACGCGCTTGAAACTCTAAGCCCTCTGATTTTGCCTGCGACTCTTTCATCACTACCACGGCCGCGCCGCCATCTGAGATTGAGCTGGCATTGGCCGCGGTGATGGTACCGTCTTTGGCAAAAGCGGGGCGTAGATTTGGGATGCGCTCAGCGTTCGCAAGACCCGGCTCTTCGTCGGTATCGACGGTTTTTTCGCCTTTGCGAGTCTCAAAAGTGACCGGGGTGATTTCGTTGTCGAAGTGACCGTCTTTGATAGCGGTTAGCGCGCGATTCAAAGACTCAATAGCAAATTCGTCCATTTGTTCGCGGCTATAGCCTTTCTCATTCGCCATCTCTTGCGCGAACTGGCCCATAAGCTTGCCGGTTTCGGCATCTTCTAGACCATCTAGGAACATATGGTCTTTGACCTCTTTATGTCCCATACGGTAGCCTGCGCGTGCGCCTGGCATGATATAAGGTGCATTAGTCATCGACTCCATGCCACCTGCGACGGCGATGTCGAAGCTACCTGCTTTGATGCCGTTATAAGCTTGCATCACCGCTTTAAGGCCAGAGCCGCAGAGCTTGTTGATAGTGACCGCGCCAGTACTATCTGGCAAGCCAGCTTTGCGCATGGCTTGACGGGCAGGGCCTTGACCCAAACCTGCGGTCAAAATACAGCCCATAATCACTTCATCGACACTATCAGCGCTGACACCAGCACGCTCAACAGCAGCTTTGATAGCGGCTGCTCCTAAATCCGCCGCACTGACATCTTTTAGTGCGCCTTGAAAGCCGCCCATTGGCGTCCGCGCGCCATTGACGATTACGATTGCATCATTTGACATAGTTATTCGTCCTTTTCAGTATTAATTTTTGCTATTGGTATTCTTTATCAACGAAGATTTTACAATAACCTTGCTTTTATTATAGGGGCAAGCTTACTGTTTTAAAACGCTCAGTTTTATACTGATAAAGTGATACAAAAAGCTGGTCAGACATTAGGGGCTGTTGAACAGACCCTAAACAAGCTTTTCAGACCAATCTGTCGTAGTCATTCGGCACAGTCAGCAGTTAAGCCAACTCATCCAAGCGAATACGTACCACTTTGCCCGTAATAGCTTCTAACTTCTCTATTTTTTCAATCGCTAGGTTCATCTGACTCTCTACCACCGGCAAGGTCAAGATAATGACCGGTACTTGACCGACTTTGTGCGCAGGTTTTTGTAAGATGGCATCGATATTGATACCAGCATCGCTTAGTATGCGCGTGATATCTGCTAGCACTCCCGGGTTATCAAAAGCATGTACACGCAGATAGTAACCGCTAGTCATCTGCTCTGCTCGCAAAATGGGCGTATCAGATAGCTGCTCAGGCTGAAAGGATAAGTGCGGCACATGTTTGGCAGCAACATCACTGCCGATCACGCGCACCAAATCCATCACATCGGCCATCACCGCAGAAGCGGTCGCCCCAGCCCCAGCGCCATCACCGTAATACAGCGTCTGACCGAGTGGATGTGAATTGACCAATACCGCGTTTTTGACACCATTGACGTTCGCTAGTAAAGCGTCTTGCGGGATAAGCGTCGGATGCACGCGCAGCTCAATACCAGCCTTATCCTTATCGCCGTCTCCATCACGGCGAACCGCGAAACCGACGTGCTTGATACGGTAGCCAAGCTCCTCAGCATAGCTGACATCTTGTAAAGTAATATCAGTGATGCCTTCGCAATAAACTTTATCAAACTGTAGAGGAATACCAAAAGCAATAGACGCTAGTAGCGCAAGCTTGTGCGCGGCATCAATCCCTTCAACATCGAAAGTTGGGTCCGCTTCAGCATAGCCAAGCTCTTGTGCTTCGCTTAGCACTTCAGCGAACGGACGACCCTTATCGCGCATCTCCGTCATGATGAAGTTGCCCGTACCATTGATGATACCTGCTAGCCAATCAATTTTATTGGCGGCTAAGGCTTCACGCATAACCTTAATAATCGGAATACCACCAGCGACCGCAGCTTCATAAGCAACATGGACGTTATTGGCTTCTGCCGCTGCAAAAATCTCATTACCGTGCTCAGCGAGCAAAGCTTTATTGGCAGTGACCACATGCTTGCCATTGTTGATGGCTTGCAGGATGACGTCTTTTGCAAGGGTAGTGCCGCCGATGACTTCGATGACGATATCGACATTATCACTCGCCGCTACTGCCATGAGATCGGCATTTTGGGTAATACTGGCATCAATATCTTCACGTTGACGACGAGTACCGACTTCAGTGATGGTAATATCGTGTCCACTACGGCGCTTAAGTTCGTCTAAATTGTCATTTATCAAATGGACGACGCCAGTACCGACAGTACCGAGTCCAAGTATCGCTAGTTTTATGGATTTACTCACAGTATCCTCAAAAATTAATAAGTGTATAAAAAAGATAAGTCAGGGTTATCAAAATACTCAGTTAAACTACCAAAAAACGCCCTTAAAGATGAGATAAAGGCTTAAGTAAGGAGACGCTTCATTAACCACTAGATGCTATTGAGCAGTTACCAATAGTCTTTGTCAGTGACACAGCAGAATATTCAGTGCACCTTACTCTAACGCTGAGCTTATTTAACGCTTTATCGTATCATACCGACAAGCTGCCGTTGCGTCTATGCAATGTTGCTGACTACGGTGTATTGACTGCAGTGCTACTAAATTAATTTTTGCAGCCGCTACTTAGTAGCATTAATCGCTTGTTCTAGCTGCGCGGCGGGTAGATAACCCCCCACTTGGTGACCGGTTTCGGTAAAGATAGCTGGCGTACCGCGCACGCCGAGACTCGCCCCTAAAGCCATTTGCTCTTGCACGGGGTTTGCGCAGCTAGGCGCTTGTACGTCAGCGCCCATTTTTGCCTGATTCATAGCTGCCCTGCGATCTTGACTACACCAGATAGCTTCCATCTTGGGAATAGATTCTGGGCTACGAGGCCAAGCTAAGTAGCGAACCTCAATACCGCGAGCATTGATATCGGCAATCTCTTCATGCAACTTACGACAGTAGCCGCAGTCTGCATCCGTAAAAGAATATACTACTGACTTGGTTGCACCCGTTGCAGGGAAAATAACCATGTCCTTTTTATCGACGCGCTCTAACGCTTCTTTTGCGGTTCTAGCAACTAAATCTGCACTGATATCGACAGGTGTCTCGCCGCCGACAGCGACAATCTGACCTTGAATGATATGCTTGCCGGCTTTATCCGTAAAAAAAGAAGGCAGACCTTCGGCGCTTACCCAGTAGATACCCTCCATATCAGTGGGCACAGCAGAGAGAATAGTCTCCTCAATGCCAGAGGCGTTTAGGTTAGCTTGCAAGGCGCTCACTACTGCTGCATCGTTGTCTTTCGCTGGCTTGCTGGTCGCTACCACGGCTTGTTTATTGCTGACGACATCAGAGCTCGTCGCGTCAGCGGCATTGTTCGAACATCCGGCCGCTATCATTACCAGTAGGGTACTCATCATCGCCCGCGTCAACCTATTGCGTCTAGGATTATTAGCGGATTTGTGGCTAGCCGCACCAGCTTTTGGAAAGGGGGGTAGAGACATATAACGTTTCCTATAAGCGCTAGCGCTTATCTATGGTTTGGTAATGAGTGCAGATAAAGCACAAGTAAAACCGAATAAAACTTAAATAAAAACGAATAAAACATTGTATCTTAACACATTTTATTAAATAGGCGCTAAGTGAGACATTCTTATCTTAGCATCATCCAAAAAGTAAACAGTATCAATATGAGCATCTGTGTCATCAATACCAATGTCATAAGTAACAGTGTCGAATTTTATACAGCCTTTGTAAGGAAATCAAAAATAAAATACATTCTTACTATGTAATGTCATTCTGGTTATGTCATCATTAGCTAGGTTTTCTATGATTAAGCTAATAATAAAGACATAGATAAAATAGGCACAGACAGACATAAGTGTCGATATACCGTTATTTGTTGACGCATAATTATAAATTCATAACTTTTAAGGAATATACATGGCAGGTGCCAGTTTACTAACGCTACTTGATGATATCAGTGTGATATTGGATGACGTATCGGTCATGACCAAGGTCGCCGCAAAAAAGACAGCCGGGGTGTTAGGCGATGATTTAGCGCTGAACGCTGAGCAGGTGACGGGGGTCAAAGCCAATCGTGAGCTGCCAGTAGTTTGGGCAGTCGCCAAAGGCTCTTTTATAAATAAGCTTATATTAGTACCAGCCGCGCTTATTATTAGTGCCATCTATCCGCCGCTAGTTACTTTTTTGCTAATGTGTGGTGGTCTGTTTTTGGTTTATGAAGGCGCTGAAAAAGTCATCCATAGATTTTGGCCACACGCATTATCTGATGACGAAGAGCACGCGGCTCGTCTACAAGCCAATGCGGATGAAAACGTTGATTTGGTCGCTTTTGAAAAACGTAAAATTAAAGGCGCTATTCGTACTGACTTTATTTTATCCGCGGAGATTATCGTGATTGCCTTGGGGTCGACAGCATCGGCAACGCTTCTTGAGCGCAGTTTAGTATTATCTATTTTGGCCATCGCGATTACGATAGGTATTTATGGCCTAGTGGCGGGTATCGTAAAAATAGATGATCTAGGTTTACATCTCATGGAAGAAGAAGGTGACTTCACCCAAAAAGTCGGTAAAGTATTATTTGCTGCTGCGCCTAAACTGATGAAATTTCTGTCTATTGCGGGCACCTTAGCAATGTTTTTAGTGGGTGGCGGTATTTTAGTGCATGGTATTGGCTTTTTGGATCATGGGGTAGAGGATATTGCCCATTTGACAGGCGTTTTTGAAAGCGTGACTACCGCTCTCTTAAATGGGGTCATCGGCTTTATTATCGGCGCTATTATCGTTGGTATTTTTACTATCGTTGGTAAAATACGCGGCGACGATGATGGCACAAAATCAGCCGCACATTGATCTGCAATTAAAAGCACTAAGCATATTAAATAGCATTAAACAAAATAAAGAGCCCTGACAAACAAAAGCCCCGATAGTTAACTATCGGGGCTTTTGAGTATCGGCGCTTTTACTATTTCTAATAGCAAAAGCGAGTGTCATTAACTATCCGCTTCTTTATCGATACTCTCTGCTTCAGCCTTTTCGGCTTGCGTGGGCTTCTTATGCTCAGTCTTTGGCTTACGCGTTCGCGCTTTCGGCACTTTTGGCGTCGTCAGATTAAACATTCCCGTTTGTGGCAATAACTGCTCAGCCACATTTTCGATCATGTTTTTATAACTGGCGATAGTCGTTTTTGACTTCTCAGCCCCGGTACTGTCTGTCGCTGCTACTTCGCTGTCAGTAATGGCAGACTCATCAGCCACGCTCGTCTCCAGACTTTCCTGGCTAACAAGCGCCTGCTCTTCCTGTAACAACTGCTCACTTTCGGCTGTGATGCTTTCAGCTTGCGCCTCTCTTGATAGCGCAGTAGCTTCTACTTCATCAGCGTCCACCTCACTAGTGTCGCCTGCGACTTCAGGCACAGTCAAAGTTGCTTGCTGAGTTGCTTCTTGATAGTCAGGATGTTGACCACGAGGATCATTGCTCGCGCGCTGAGCGATAGGGCGCGGCGCTACTGAAGTTTTGCCTTGCTCTATTGCTACTTGGCTTGTGGCGGTAGTCATAGCCGCAAAGCGCTGAAGGTACTCGGCACTTAGCGAGTCATAGCCATAGTTGCTAAAGCTAAAGGTGCTGATATCTACAGAGCCAGTGTTTTGCTCAGTCCTGGTCTCTGCGGCAGCGCCCTCTTGCTGTGAATGCTCAGCTATCGCAGCAATAAAGCAATGGATCACGCCTTCATCTGCTAAGCGCTTCTCAGCCGAAGCTAAAGTCGCCCGAATAAAAGCGCCAACCGAGCCGCGAATGCTAGGCGTAGGATTGACTGCAGTAGAAGCTGAGTCGTCCGCTTGCGGCTGAGCATTTGCTAGTTGCTGACTGCGTACTACGCGTGGGTCATTGCTAGCCTGACCGAACTTATTGGCAGTGACGTAACGCGCTGCAAATAAACTATCATGATCTAGGACAAAGTCGCGGCTTGGCTCAGCCGTCTGCTTGTCGCCAGCGACGTCAGCTGCTGCAGACGCTTCTTTATGCTCGCCAGTAACAGCGTTATCGGCGTTTTGCGTGCTAGCAGTCTGCTTCGCATTTTCAGCTTTTACGCTGGTAGCGTTTTTGTCAGCTTCCAAGCTTGCGCTTTTTTCGCTGTTACTAGCATCCTCTTTAGCCGTCGTTTGACTTGCTTTTTGCGCGTCAGACTTATTGTCAGTCGCTTGCTTGTCTGCTTGCTTATCCGCTTTTGAGGAGCGAGAAGCGGGCGCTTTGCTATCATCTAACGATAGATGTACGACCTCCGGCGTCTTGAGCTGCACGGGCGCTTCATTGACCTGTAACGTGACTTCGTTAGGGTCTTGATTGCGGCGAGCATTAGTAGCAGTTTGGGCATTATTATCCTGATGACGCGGCTGGCTGTTTTGCTTGGCATTACTGTGCTGAGCGTCATCTGATTTAGTTTGGTCAGCAGAGCTAGATTTTGCCGTAGCGTCTAGCGTCTTGCCGCGCTCAAGCGAACCCCGTGAGCTGCGTTTGCTATGCGGCTTGCGCTTAGCAAGGGTTTGCTCATCAGAGTCGGTACTGCGCTGATCGTTCTGACGTTCATTACTGCCATTACGATCACTATCAGTATTACGATCGCTATGACGCTTATCAGAGCTGTTTTTATTGTCAGCTCTGCTATCTTGACGACTGCCGTTGGTAGTATTATTAGCAGCACTGTCGTTATCGTCTTGACTGCGGTTACTACTTGAGCCATCGCGCTGCTCTTTTCTTTGCTGCGACTTAGAAGACTGTGAGGACCTAGGCTTACGAGTCTTGCGGCGGCGTCTATCATCGCCTCTGCGGTCTTTATCGTCATCATTTTTGTGTTGACGCGTTTGCTGCTGCTCAGAACCTGAATCTTCAGAACTCTGATTCTGATCTTGCGAGCTTGTAGCAGCATTTTGGTTTAAAGCACTGCTATCGGTTTGACCTAATGAACCTAAGCTCTGCGCGCCAGTGTTGACCAAAGTTTCTATCGCTTCTGCGGCATCGCGACTACTGACATTAGCGACTTTAGCTTGCGGCGCTTGCGCGAACAAGTTGGATAGCCAAGCGACGGCTTGCGGCTGCGCGGCAGAGCTAGTAGCTGCGGTTGAGCTGGTATCGCTCGAGGCGTTGCGGTTGGTTTGATTACTTTGACTACGACGCTCGTTACTGTGATCGCTGTGGGTCACCGTACGATCAGCCGTGTGTTGCTGGCTTTGAGGCCGGTTGTCATTATTATTTCGGCCGCTACTTTGCGAGCTATTCGCCTGACGAGAGTTTGCGCTGTCGTTTTGGGCTTTATTTTGACTGCTTGGAGCCGAGCTATTAGGCTTTGAGCTTTGACGAGGTTGGCGCGTCGGCTGCTGCTCTGGACGCTCATTTTCAGCCGTTTGCCAATCAACATCGTAGCCTAAATCGCTATGCTCTTGCTGCTGAGTATCAGTGATACGCTCGTAGCTTGAGGGCGCAAAGCCATCACGATTGAAGTGCAATTTGAAGTTTGGCGATTCTAAATGCGCGTGCGGCAAGATAGTAATGCGAGTACCGCTGTCTTGCTCAAGATAGACTAAGCTGTCGCGTTTTTCATTCAATAAGAAAGCGGCGATATCAGTCGGTACTTCAGCCTGTACTTCACCTTGACGCTCTTTTAACGCGATCTGTTCAATCTGCCGCATAATCGATAGCGACAATGAGCGTAAATCACGAATCATACCGTTGCCATGACAGCGTGGGCAGATATAGCCCGTCGATTCTTCTAATGATGGACGCAGACGTTGACGGCTCATTTCCATCAAACCAAACTTAGAAATATCGCCGAATTGCACGCGCGCGCGGTCATATTTGGTGGCATCAATCAGCCGTTTTTCGACTTCTTTTTGATGCTTGTTATCATTCATATCGATAAAGTCAATAACGATAAGACCGCCCATATCACGCAGGCGCAGTTGACGAGCGATTTCATCAGCGGCTTCTAAATTGGTATGATAAGCGGTTTCAGCGACGTCTGAGCCTTTGGTCGATTTGGCCGAGTTGATATCGATGGATACGAGCGCCTCGGTTTGATCGATGACGATAGAGCCGCCTGAGGGCAAACGCACTTCACGCTGATAGGCGGTTTCGATCTGCTTTTCGATGTTGAAGCGAGAGAACATCGGCTCATAATCAGTATATTTACGCAGTTTTTCTGCTTGTTTTGGCATTACTGCATCGATGAAGCCGGCCGCCTCAACGTAGGCGTTTTCGTTATCGATCCAAATCTCAGAGATATCATCACGCAGATAGTCGCGCACTGCACGGGTCACGACGCCTGCTTCTTGGTGTACCAGGCGCGGTGAAGGGTATTTTTTATTCTGCTCTTGAATGGCTTGCCAAATATTGAGCAAGTGGTTGAGGTCGTGCTGCAAGTCTTCTTGAGTTTTACCGATACCGGCGGTACGGATGATGACGCTCATACCTTTGGGCAAATCAAGATTGCCGAGCATACGTTTCATATCTTCACGCAGCTTACCGGATATCTGGCGAGAGATACCGCCGCCGCGAGGGTTGTTGGGCATCAGCACGAGATAACGACCCGCTAATGACACATAAGTCGATAGCGCCGCGCCTTTATTACCGCGCTCTTCTTTTTCGACTTGCACAATGAGCTCATCGCCTTCTTTGATGAGCTTTTTGATATTTTCATCACGCGGATTGCCGCTTAAGTATTCTGTAGAGATTTCGCGAATAGGTAAAAACCCTTGACGCTGTGAGCCATATTCGACAAACACAGCTTCAAGCGAAGGCTCGACGCGAGTGACGTGACCTTTATAGATATTGGATTTTTTCTGTTCGCGAGTACGGTTTTCTAAATCGAAATCGTATAGATGATTGCCTTTGCACAGGGCAACACGAATCTCTTCGTTTTGAGTAGCGTTGATTAAAATGCGCTTCATATTAATATCCTATGAGGACGCACAATCACGACAAGCTAGATTTTAGGCTGATGGGCAAGTAGAGCTGATTTTCATCTCAGCGCTCATAAAAAATGTTTACAAAATAATAGAGGGGTTATAACGATATATTTGCTTTGCAAAGTTTGCGCCGCCAGTCGCTATGATAAACGAGCCGTTTAGATACGCTTCTCTTTAAAGGGCTAAGAGGCTTACTGTCAAGCTCCTGATAAAATCTAGAGGGTGTAAAGCTGTAGATTCTATTTTATAGCGGCATTCACAAAACTGTGGTTTAAATACGCTTCTAAAAATTGATTGTTCTAACCTTGGTTGTCCTAACAAGAGTTGCCATTATGAGCAAATCATATAAGCAAACCGTAAGTTTTTTGTATTGAACAATCAATCAATATCCTTGATACAGTGATTGTAAGCGTTCAGTTAACAAAAGTGGTTGTAAAGCACAAGTTGTCAGTTTAGACCTGCAAAAGAGGTTGTCTATTATTTTATAAGTAAAGCATTTATTACAATGATAATTTTTTTGATAATTGATAGCGGTACTTCAGGTTAGCGGGGCGTACTTGGCAAACAAAATAAATATTCAAGTTTCAGTCACCTTATTTCGCAACAAAGTTAAGCGCCTTTTTGGGCACATTTTAGGCGTTAATACTAATGTTTATCGTTAATACTAATGCTTATACGTCGATGCGAATAGGGACTAACACAGCTACTAAGCTGTAGGTACTGTAGGTAGGATATCGTCGCTACCAGTTAAATCTGTTTGACCGCCAATAGTTTTTTAAAACTAATTTAGTAAGTCAGCTATTTATTATCAGTTCAAACTATTCTTACTTGCTCAATAGCGCGACCTTGGCTGATGAATAAACAAAGGGTTGTAAATCCTAATTTAAACATAAGTTATCATTTAAGCTGTCGTTATGCACGTATTAAGTAAATGGTATTTGGTTGATTAGCAAATATCTTGCTTTAAAATCGGATGAGACGCGTAACATTACCGCCACCCGTGCTCAACATGCTAAACTATAACAAATCTTTGTGTAAACACCTAACTAAAAATGACGAATTCGACAATGACCGATGATAAACCTAGCCATGAAGCCCCTGTGATATTCAACAGCAAAACCCGTCCCCAAAGCGCTGACGACGAAATTGGTAATTTTGGTAAAGTTAATTACTTAGAAGTCACCCGCCATCAGCACGATCAGCGCTTAGATAACTTTTTGCTGAACCGTCTAAAAGGTCTGCCAAAAGCGCACATCTATAAGATGATTCGCTCTGATGAGGTGCGCGTCAATAATAAGCGCTGCAAAGCTCATGATAGAGTACAGCGTGAAGACGTAGTGCGTATTGCGCCGGTGCAACTAGCCACGCGCGAAAAACCTATTATCAGTACTGAGTTTGCCAAAAGTCTGCTGGCACGCGTGGTATATGAAGATGAAGGCCTTATGGTGCTCAATAAACCCTCAGGCATTGCCGTGCACGGCGGTAGCGGGCTTGATTTTGGTGTAATCGAAGCCATGCGCGAGGTCACTGGTAAGAAATACCTAGAGCTGATTCATCGTATCGATAAAGATACCTCAGGGCTGCTAATGATATCCAAGAAACGCTCAACGCTCAAGAGCTTGCAGCAGCATTTGGTCGATAAAACCATCCAGAAGCACTATCTGTGTATGGCCAAAGGTCAGCCTGTGATGGGCGAGCAGCGTATCGACGCGCCTCTCCTACGCTATACCTTAGCTAGTGGCGAGCGCCGCGTCAAAGTCGAGGCGCAAGATGAGCAAGCCAAAGACAGCCAGACTGATATTATTGTCCATAGCCGCTTCACTATAAATGAGCAGCCCGTCAGCCTAATCGAAGCTAAGCCGCTGACCGGCCGTACCCATCAGATACGCGTGCATTTAGCGCATATTGGCCACGCGATTTTGGGCGATGATAAATACAACGTCCATGATAAATCAGGCGTTCACCGTCTCTGCTTGCATGCGTGGCGTTTGGATATTCCTGGCTATGAGATGATTACTGCGCCATTGCCAGAAGATATGGCGGACTGGCTCCCTGAGCAAACTGAGCTACCAGAATAAACCTAGCTGCTAAAATAAACTTAATTATCCGACTATAGCGTTTTGCAGAAAGTTAAAATAAAGGCCAATTTATGACCGAAGCCACCATTGAGCGCAGTGTTCTCATCAATGACTTACTCCCTGAGCATCATTTAGCCCATAAAGCGCTGATTATCTTTGATTGGGATGGGACTTTGATGGATTCTATCGGTCTAATCGTCGAAACCATGCACATCGCAGGGCAGGCACACGGTTTCATTACTAACGATAAAGCCATCAAAGATATCATAGGTCTAAGTTTACTGAGCGGTATTGAAATACTCTATCCGCAGGCAAGCGTAGAGCAGCAGTTGGCTATTCAGCAAAGCTATGCCGATTACTATATTGCCAATAGCCCGCGTACGCCTTTTTTTGCGCCAATAGAAGCCATGTTAAAAAACTTAAAGGCTCAAGGTAAACAGCTTGCGGTCGCTACAGGTAAAAACCGTCGCGGGCTTGATCGGGTGATATCAGCCTCTGCTAGTCATGAGTATTTTGTAATGACTCGCTGCGCCGATGAAGCAGGCTCGAAACCTGATCCGCAGATGCTTCATGATATTTTAAATTTTAGCAAACAGCCGGTCAGTCGTGCGGTTTATATTGGCGATAGTATCTATGATATCCAAATGGCGAATCGTCTAGGAATGACGAGCATCGCTGTCGATTACGGCACTGCAACTCATGCAGAGCTTGCCGCGCAGCAGCCTACTTATCAGGTGCAGACCCCTGAAGCGTTAGCCGAGTTATTGTCCTGTTAGCAAAAGCGTGGTAAATAGACCCAAAAAAACAGGCTACCTTATTGATGATAAGGTAGCCTGTTTTTTTGCTCAATGATCAATATTTAAATAAGCAGGTTCATCGGTTACTTATTTTAGTGCTCATTGTTATTACTGACAGAGCTGTCCACTTCAATCTTATCAGATTGTGTTACAACCATTTCGCTAGCTTGCTGCTGTAACATACCGTCTGCGTCAAGCTTGTAGTCGTACCAATGCCCCATCACTCCAGCTAGCTCTTCTAAACCTTCTTTTCTCAGCGCTGAAAACAGCTGAATGCTACAATTTAAGCCGATTTTTTTAAGATGCTTACGCATATTTAGCAGCGCATTTTTGGAAGCGCCGTATTTAAGCTTATCGGCTTTAGTTAGCAAGATATGTACCGGCAGCTCACCTTCTTTTGCCCAGTGCAGCATTTGCTCGTCAAAAAACTTCAAAGGGTGACGGATATCTGTCAAGAGCACTAACCCAGCAAGGCTCCCACGCGAGACTAGATATTCTTCTAGCTCTACTTGCCATTCTTTTTTCATCTCCAGCGGCACGGCTGCATAGCCATAACCGGGCAAATCCACCAAGCGTCTATCGGTGTCGCCGATTTTGAAGAAATTAATCATTTGCGTGCGCCCCGGAGTTTTGGAAGAGCGGGCAAGCTGACGCTGATTGGTCAAAGCATTGATAGCAGATGATTTACCGGCGTTTGAGCGCCCTGCAAAGGCGATCTCCAATCCAGCATCAGGAGGACAGAGGCGAAAAGTAGGCGCTGAGGTCATAAATTCAGTTTGCTGGATGCGTTGACGCGATTTGGTGTTGAATGCGGCGTGCTCACTAGCAACATCGCTGTAGGGGGTGCTCATAACGGACTCATTATTGAAATAATTAATAGAGGCATTATATCAATAACCGCCCAACATTAAAGCAAATAGGCACTTAAGATTGCTCAAAGCGTGTGAATGAGTTAATTGCACTAAATGTTGAGCCATACGATGGCTTACCGCTTTTCCTCCTATTAGCTGTACCATAATTAAACAGGAGGGAACTATATTAACATGACATATATTGTTACAATACTAGCAAATACAGTCGCAAAACAACCAATCTACTAGAGGAGGTGTGTTATGCGTTCATTACTCAAAACAGTTGCAAAGACCAGTCGTACTTTGGGCGGTAGTGTCGCTGCAATGATGTTAAGTAGCATATTGATGAGCAGTCCTGCTGTGGCTGATATTGCCACTACTTATGATAACTCGTGCGCAGCTTGCCATGATAGCGGTGCGCTGGGTGCACTAAAAAAAGGCGATAGTGCGGCTTGGGCCAAGCTGAAACAGCAAAAAGGGATGCCTGCCTTAGTCAGCTCTGTAAAAAACGGTATGATTCAGATGCCAGCGGGCGGCTTATGCGATAAGTGTAATGATGATGATTATCGTAAATTAATCGATTATATGAGTAAATAAGGGCTAATTAATACCTTGCTGATGGCTTTTTAAGTGATTACTCTTATGATAAAAACCCTTAGGTATGACGATTAAGTAGGCAAATCCATTAAAGTCTTGCTATAATAATCGCAAATAAACCCTGATGTTAGTAAGTACTTCTGGGCGGCTTGTAATTGAGACCTAAAGAGGAACGCACTGTGCTAATAAGTAGCATAGTGACGATTATGTGTCAGATGTCTGTACGTATCAGATGTCTGGTTCCTCTATATTACAAATACTCCAAGTAATGCTTACGCCGAGTTAGTAGGATTCGTATCAATGAAAAAGTTAATCGCTGCCGCCAGCTTATGTGTTGCAAGTTACAGCGTCCAAGCTGCTATTATCGTTCCTGAATATGACGCTAATGCCGGTAAACAAATCGCTGAAACAGTATGTGCTGCCTGTCACGGGGTCGATGGAGTGAGTGTCGTACCTGCGCAACCTAACTTAGGTGGCCAGAATGTGAAATATCTCTATAAACAACTGGTCAACTTTAAATCAGGTTACCGAGTCAATGGTATTATGCAGTCGCAAGTGGCGAACTTGTCACAGCAAGATTTGGCTAATGTAGCGGGTTACTATTCTGAACAACCAGTTTGGGGCGTAGGGTTCGCTAATCCGGCTACCAATCAAGAAGCGACGAAGTTATTCTTAGGTGGCAATAAGTCGCGCGGCGTTATCGGCTGTGCCGGTTGTCATGGTCCCGATGGGGCTGGTAACACTTGGGCCGCTTTTCCGCGCCTAGGCGGTCAACACGCTGAGTATATCTCCACTCAGCTCAAACTGTTTCGTGCTGCGGGCCGTGAAGATGATGTGACGGGTGATGATCAAAAGCGTTATAACGATGCAGATAAAGAAGGCGAAAAAGGCATGATGCAGATGGTATCGTCAAGACTATCAGATCGTGATATTCGCATTTTGTCAGACTACATTAGCGCTCTACACTAAGATGGTTTAGTAGATAGACTGAATGGTTCGCTTACTTTAGATAATAATTGGCAAATGATTAAACCCCGTTCTCGGGGTTTTTTTATAGCTGTTTAACCTTTACTATTACTATCGTTTGAATGCTACCGTTTAAAGATGAGCGTATTTTTTGTATTATTACTAACCTTAGATTAGTTTGGATTAAGATTATGATGAGCCGCTATGCTTCTTATTTTATAGCAGCATTACTGCCGCTATTACTGTTTCGTTGGTTTGTACCGGATTTAGTAGGACAGATTGATTTTTGGCTACTGTGGTTATTGGCGATGGTATTGGTGTCGCTACCGGTGGTTTATGCTGAGATTGCTTTAGCCTACCGCAGTGTCGAGGCGCCATTAGCCGGTATGCAAAAGCTGACTCGCGAAGCAGATGCGAGCCCCGTTTGGCGCAGCTTTGGCTGGTTGGCAGCAGGAGTAACTATAGTCATTGCCGCGCTAGTTATATCAGGAGCAAGCAGCGGCGTCTTAGCAGCATTGACGGAGCTAAATAGTGCGCCTAATCTACCTCATTTTGCCGTAGCAGGCGGCTTAGTCGTCATCGTAGTGTTATTAAGCCTACTTGGCGCAACTACTTTACCTATTGGCCTAGGGCTTATTATTATAGGGTTATTGCTAGGGTTTGCTAATGGTTTACCGAGCATTGATTTTGCTATGACTAACATTACGCTAAGCGAATGGGCGCGAGCGGTCGCTTTGGCTTTAGTCAGCGTCGGCGCAGGTACAGGGCTATATTGGTTTGGGCAGCATTTAGTCAGTAAAGAGTCTATCACCGCGGTATCTAGCGATCAGCAAAGCAGCTCATTCACCAATACTTCAGTTTCTAGCCTCTCTACTGGTAGAACATCAGCTAAGCTACCGGCTACGAAGCGAGTGCTACCGATTTGGATATTGCAGTTAGTAGTCGGGGTTATCGCTTTATTAACGAGCGCCTTATCTTTACCGCCTATCGGGCAGTTATCTTATTGGTTTGGGGTATTATTTGTTGCTAGCTATTTGCTACATTATAGTACTCAGCAATTGGCGCATAAGTTTGGCTTGCTAGTCAGCCTAGTGCTCGCGCTCGTATTAGTCGCGATCTTGGCAGTAGCAGTACCGACTATATGGTTAGTAGGTTTACTCGTCATTGTAAGCAGTATCGCGGTACTGCTTTTGTCCATCTTTGCAGGCTGGCAGATGAAGATCAGCCATTTACGTAAGGCTTTGAATTTCAGTAGCGAAGCCCTATACAACCTTTGGCGTATAGCAATACGTTTAGTGGTGCCACTAGCGATGATTTTGGCCTTTGTCGGTTGGATACTGTCGTGGTCAAGCTGATGGATAAGATAGAAGCAAAGCAGGCCACTGCTAGCACCAAAGCCTCGATGCAGACCATGATCACCGTATATTTGGCGTATGCCGAAACCGCGCAGCGTCAGCACTACAAATCGTTAGCTGTAAAAATAGGCACGACGCTATACGAGGCGCTAGCACAAGCAGGTTGGCTCTCGCAGTTTGAGGGGTTGGCGGTATGGTGTGAGCAGATGGCAGATGTAGAGGTGCCAAAAGCCAAGCTCTGGCACGTCGGCGTTTACGCGCAAAAGCAGCCTTTAAGCTATCAGTTGCAAGCCAGCGATCGCATTGAGGTCTACCGCAGCTTAAACGCTGATCCGATGTCTCAGCGTAAAAGCAAAAGTGTCGCGAAGCCCTCTAGTTAAGAGGCGGGTAACGAATCAACACCTTCGATACGAGTCACAATCCCTTGTTCGTCAAAATAAACGATCAGATGCTGACTGGCGTTTTTGATATCAGCAATGCCTTTGCGCTTGCCTTCAGTGCCGGCCTGATAGTCATAAATATAATCCCAACGATTGGGCGCAAGGGTATCTCTAATAGCAGGACTACCCAGGATATAGAGCACTTGGTTCTGATTCATACCCACTTGCAGTTTTTGCGCTTGCGTTTGGGTAATAGGAGTCCCTTGTGGCAAGTCTATCGTATAGACGCTGAATAACGAGCAACCAGATAAGGCGACGCTAACGCCCAAGGTCATAGCAAGCAGTCCGTTACGCAAAAAGGCTTTTGGCAAAGAAGCTGTGCAAGAAGATAAAAGATTTGGAGTACGGAGAACTAACGACTTTATCATGGTAAAATAACTCATAAAAAATGGGTGGGGCACGGTGTATCGCCATTATCGCGACTCTAGCCGGCAATCTTGAACAAATGATACGTCATTTACTTGCAATTGCCTACCACTTACGACATTATTTACGCAGTGCTTGAGGTTGATTTTAATGATTTATAGTGTAGATTCATAGACTTGCGTTAGGGTGGCTAGATAATGCTAGCGATTGATAACCGCGTTATTTCGGCTTTAAACTTGTCAGTATAAGGCTAACTACTTTTAATAATGATTTCTTTATTCTTATTTGTTAAGACTTAACAGTCAGAAGGGATATTATGACTATTACCAATCAAGAATTACGTAAAGCGGGGTTAAAAGTAACCTTACCGCGCGTCAAAATATTAGAGCTGCTTGAGCAAGCAGAACGTCACCATATGAGTGCAGAAGAGGTCTATAAAGCGCTGATTGAGCAGGGGGAGGATGTTGGGCTAGCGACCGTGTATCGAGTGCTGACTCAGTTCGAGCAGGCCGGTATTGTTGAGCGCCATAATTTTGAAAATAACTTATCGGTGTTTGAGATTACCCAAGAGGAGCATCACGATCACTTGGTTTGCGACATCTGTGGCAAAATCGTTGAGTTCCATAATGAGATCATCGAAGAAGAGCAGCTTAAAGTGGCTAAAGAGCATGGCTTTAAGTTATCAGGTCATTCCTTAGTGCTGTACGGTATTTGTAATAATCAAGAATGCCAAGATAACGCTAGATAGCTAATATTGTTGCATCAAAAAAGCAGCTTATCTCAAAAGGGTAAGCTGCTTTTGTTGTGTTTGTTGAATAAAATTAACTGTTATTCAAAGATAAGCTTTCACTGTTATCCGTAAAGCTACGTTTATTTTTTTTACTATTGAGCTTGATCTGTAGACGCAAATCATTTGGAGAGTCAGCGTGTTTAATCGCTTCTTGGTAATCTATCTCCTCATTTTCGTATAAGTCGAATAATGCCTGATCAAAGGTCTGCATCCCGCTATCACGCGAACGAGTCATGACATTTTTTATTTCATGAATCTCACCCTTACGAATGTAATCACTGATTAATTGCGAGTTTAAGAGAATCTCAATAGCCGCGCGCCGTCCTTCGCCGTCAACAGTAGGAATGAGCTGCTGAGCGACAATGGCTTGTAGGTTCAAGGATAGATCCATAAAGGTCTGAGTATGACGATTGCTTTCAAAAAAGTGAATAATACGATCGATAGCTTGGTTGGCGTTATTGGCATGTAGAGTGGCAAACACTAAATGGCCGGTTTCGGCATATTGAATGGCGTAGCTCATCACCGTTGGGTTACGAATTTCACCGATCAAAATGACGTCTGGCGCTTGGCGTAGAGTGTTTTTTAGGCCAGCTTCAAAGGAGTGCGTGTCGATACCCACTTCACGCTGGGTGATGATACACCCTTGATGCTCGTGGACAAACTCGATAGGGTCTTCAACGGTGATAATGTGGCCGTGCGAGTGTCTATTACGATGGCCTATCATCGCCGCTAGAGTGGTAGATTTGCCCGTACCGGTAGCGCCTACCAATAAGATAATACCGCGTTTCTTCATCGCCAACTCTTTTAAGGAGGCGGGAAGACCCAGCTCTTCAACGGTTGGAATCTTACTTTCAATCTTACGCAGAACCATGCCAGCCATATCGCGCTGCACAAAAGCACTCACTCGAAAGCGCGCTTGCTGTGCTTCATCGGTTATGGCAAATTGACACTCATTGGTGGCCTCAAACTCTTGTTGCTGATTACCCGTCATCACGCTTTTGACGAGCTTCATAGTCTGTTCACCATTGAGCGGTGTTTTACCAATCGGAAAAATCTGACCATTCACCTTCATTGAAGGCGCGACATCAGCAGTAATAAAAAGATCAGAACCGTTTTTTGCAATCATGAGTTGCAGCAGTTTCTCGAAGTCCATGGTTTTCCTAAACTATAATAATGAAATGATAAAATTAAAAAATATCTACGTTTAAAAAGCTTTATAAATCCTTTCTCAAGCTCTGTTACTGGCGAGTTTAGCAAAACGCTATTCATTCTTAACTTACTATAAAAAAGTCTCAGGCTGCTTGGCATAAGGGCGCGCCACCTCTCGCGATACCGTACCTCGGCTGACCAAGTTTTTTAAAGTTTGGTCGAGAGTAATCATACCGTCACCGGCACTTGTCTGAATCGACGAGTACATCTGGGCGATTTTATTTTCGCGAATCAAGTTACGAATAGCAGGAGTACCGAGCATAATTTCATGGGCGGCGATACGGCCACCAGTCTTACGGCGTAATAAGGTTTGCGAGATAACCGCCTGTAGAGACTCTGATAACATAGCGCGAATCATGTCTTTTTCGGCCGCCGGAAAGACATCAATAACGCGGTCAATCGTTTTAGCCGCCGAGCTAGTATGCAAAGTGCCAAATACTAAATGCCCCGTTTCAGCAGCGGTCAGCGCGAGCCGAATGGTCTCAAGGTCACGAAGCTCACCAACTAGAATAACGTCGGGATCTTCACGCAAGGCTGAGCGTAGTGCTGGCTCGAAACCTAAAGTATCGCGGTGCACTTCGCGCTGATTAATTAAGCTCTTTTTAGATTGATGCACAAATTCGATAGGATCTTCGATAGTTAAGATATGCTCTTTACGAGTCTCATTAATATAATCGATCATAGCCGCTAGAGTCGTTGATTTACCAGAACCCGTTGGGCCAGTGACCAATACAATACCGCGCTTAAAGTCTGAGACTTTCTTAAATATCTCGCCCATTCCTAAATCTTCTAGAGTCAAAACGGTTGAAGGGATTGTCCGAAACACTGCACCTGCGCCGCGATCTTGATTAAAAGCGTTAACACGAAAGCGCGCTAAGTTTGGTATAGCAAAAGAAAAATCCGTTTCAAAAAACTCTTCAAAATCTGCGCGCTGCTTATCATTCATAATGTCATAAATAAGCTGATGCACGACTTGATGGCTCATCGCCGGCATGTTGATACGGGTCATCTCGCCATCGACTCGAATCATCGCTGGCATTCCTGCTGAGATATGTAGATCAGACGCTTTATGCTTGACGGTGAACTGCAATAAGTCTTCGATGCTTATAGCGCTTTTTTCAGTCATAGTGGTGCTTTCCTATTGTTCAGTTCTTGGCAATCAGGTCTTTATAACCAGTACAGTTGAGATAAGCGAATCATGCGCTTACGTTAATTCATGTAACAATATAATAACAAGACTGGGATTATATGACCATCTGCTATATAAATAAAATGCAAAAATAGACTAAGTCGGCACTTTTAGTCTATGGTGTAAACAAATACTTCTAAAAAATATCTAAAATAACTGAGTCATTTATGAATACTGAAAATAGGGCTACTGATAAACTACTAAGCCGCTGGCGACAAGTCAATGCAGAGATAGAAGAGGCGTGCAAGCAAAGCCATCGCCGCATAGATGACGTTCAGCTGCTAGCCGTTTCAAAGACTAAACCTGTAGAGATGATAAGCGCTTTAGCGGAAAGGGGTCAGCGTGATTTTGGTGAGAACTATCTACAAGAAGCGCTGGAGAAAATCACCCAATTGCGAGGAAAGGCAGAGGTAGAAGGTATCGTCTGGCATTACATTGGTAGTATTCAGCGTAATAAAACCCGTGATATCGCCGAGCATTTTGATTGGGTGCAAACGCTTGAGCGCGACATTATCGCCAAGCGCTTAAATGATCAGCGCCCAGATAGTATGGCAGCACTCAACGTCTTAATTCAGCTCAATATCGATGACGAAGACAGTAAATCTGGATGTACGCCTGAGCAGCTACCGGAATTAATAGCCAGTATAAAAGGCTATGAGCGCTTGCAATTGCGTGGTCTGATGATTATCCCTGCCAAAGCAGACACCGATGCCTTTGCTCGTACACAGCAGCTGTTCGATGAGATGCAGCAAGCTCATCCAGATCTGAGCTCATGGGATACCCTTAGCATGGGCATGAGCGCTGATATGACGGAAGCGGTAGCGCATGGCTCAACGATGGTACGCGTTGGTAGCGCTATTTTTGGCGCCCGTGATTAAGGTCTTTAAGTTTAGGTATCTTCCTTAAGCATCGTCATCAAGTTTGGTGACTAATAACTGATTGATCTTTAAGTGCTGTGTCGCCAAAATCTCAAAGCGATAGTTAGCGTATTCGATCGTATCGGTCTTTTTGGGGATTTTGCGCAGCATATACATCATAAAGCCGCTGATGGTTTCGTAGTTTTGACTGTGTGGCAAATTGACAATACCTAGCGCCCGAATTACATCTTCAATCGGCGTCATCCCATCGATGAGCCATGAGTTATCAGTGCGCTGCACGATAGGCTGCTCCTCAAGGGTGACCAGCTCGCCCATCACGATACTCATGACGTCTTTGAGGGTAATCACGCCAACAACGAGCGCATATTCATTAACGATAACGGCAAAGTCAGCGCCGGTCGATTTAAAGGTCTCTAGTACCTCAAATAGCGATAAGGTATTAGGCACATACAGCGCCGGTTTTATCAGCGCGTTATCCAGCAAGCAGACTTCTTGCTGCTCTAGCACAGCGGCCAAAAAGGTGCGCGATTCTACGTAGCCGACAGTATGTTCTAAGTCATCATCCTTACAGACCAAAAACTTATTGTGTGGCTGCTTAATCATCACGCTAACAACCTCTTCGGTGCTAGTAGTGGTATCAAAATAGACAATATGCTCGCGCGGGTTCATCACTGAAGTAACGGTACGCTCTTGCATCTCAAAGATATTTTCAATTAAGTGGTGCTCTTGACGCTTGATAACGCCAGCCTCTGCTCCTGCATCCATCACTGCATAGATATCCTCAGAGGTCATTTCATCTTGACGTATAGTCGATACACCCATGAGCTTGAAAAGTGAGTTTGCGGCGCCATCGAACACCCAAATAATAGGTTTAAAAATAAAAATCAAAAATATCATTGGTCGGACCATTTTCACCGCGATAGCTTCAGAGTTAGACATCGCCAAACGCTTGGGCATCAGATCGGCAAAGAGGACAAACACGCTCGTCACGACTATGAAAGACACGACAGAAGCCGCTGTTTCATTACCGAATAAATGCTCTAGATAAGGACTGACGGCGGACTCTCCGATAACCCCGGCGAGGATAGCCACTGCGTTTAGCGCGACTTGTACCACGGTGATAAAGCTACCGGGCTGCTCTTGCATCGCTAGTACATCAAGAGCGCGTACTTCACCTTCTTTGGCCATGACTTGTAGCTTGATCTTACGGGCAGAGGCCAGCGCCAGCTCCGAGCTTGAGACAATAGCGCTGAGCGCAATTAAGATAAAGATAAATACACTAGCAGTTAGCAAGCTCATGACGTACTCGGTTATAAAAGAAAAAACAATGATGATAAGGAAGAGATGAATAAAGGTAAAACAACAAAAACTTATTTATAAAAACTAAAAAAGCTGGGCAAGCACCCAGCTAATGATAAAAGTAAGACGTTTATTTGTTAAAAGCGCGCTTAGCCTTTAATAGACCATTTATTAACTAGCGGATAGCGGCGTTCACGGCCAAAGGCTTTATGACTGATCTTAGTACCGATTGGCGCTTGCAGACGTTTGTACTCGCTATTATCCACCATCTTGATGGTTTTGGCGACTAGCTCCGCATCAAAGCCTTTATCGATGATTTCTTGATAGCCCATGTCTTCATCAATATAGAGCGTCAAAATACCATCTAAAGTATCGTAGTCAGGTAAGCTGTCTTGGTCTTTTTGGTCAGGGCGCAGCTCAGCAGATGGTGGACGCGTGATGACGCGCTCAGGAATAACGGGCGTGTCCTCCAAGCGATTGCGATAACTGGCTAAATCGTAAACCTGTGATTTGTAGACGTCTTTTAATACATCGAAGCCGCCCGCCATATCGCCATATAAGGTTGAGTAGCCTACTGCAAGCTCAGACTTATTACCTGTGGTAATCACTAAGTGACCGAACTTATTGGATAGAGCCATCAAGATAACGCCGCGGGCGCGAGCTTGGATGTTCTCTTCGGTCGTATCGGCCGGTGATTTATTGAATAAAGGCGCTAAAGTATGGCGAATACCTTCAACAGCATCGAAGATCGGGCAGACGGTGTAAGAGACATTTAAGCGGCGCGCTTGCGCTTGGGCGTCTTCCAAGCTTATCTTTGAGGTATATTCATAAGGCATCATCACCGCATAGACTTTGTCAGCACCTAAAGCATCAACAGCGATACACAAGGTCAACGCTGAGTCGATACCGCCTGACAAGCCGATAATTACGCCCGTGAATCCTGAATGATTGACATAGTCGCGTAGACCGACAACTAAGGCTTGGTACATCTCCGACTCACGGCTAAGGCTCAAGGGCGCTTTTTGCTGTGTGTTAAACTTGGCAGTACTGACATCCAAACTCGCTAATAATAGCTGTTCCATAAACCTTGGTGCTTCGTGAGCGACAGTGCCGTCTGCTTGCACCGCCATTGAGCCGCCATCAAAGACCAAATCATCTTGGCCGCCGACAGCATTGAGATACAGAATCGGTAGCTGTTGTTCGCTACTACGCTTAGCTAGCATAGCTTTACGGTTGTCTTGCTTATCAAGCTCAAAAGGCGAGGCATTGAGGCTGATGACCAGATCAGCGCCTTGTTTTTTGAGATCGCTGATAGGCGCTTTTTCCCATAAGTCTTCACAGATTAGCAGGCCAATAGTAAGACCCTTATAGTCAAATAAAACTTGATTACGGCCTTTATCAAAGTAACGGCGTTCATCAAATACGCCATAATTTGGCAGGATTTGCTTATGATAAAAACCTTTTTGGTGACCATTATGCAAGATAGCTGCTGAATTAAAAGTACCATGATGATCGACATGAGGGTAGCCCACGATCATGACGATGTTTTCGATATCACTGAGCGCCGATAGCGCGTTTTTGACTCGGCCTGAGAGGCTAGGACGCAGTAATAAGTCTTGCGGCGGATAGCCAAGTAAAGCCAATTCTGGAAAAACGATGACATCTGCGCCTTGTTCGCGAGCTTCGATAGCCAGTTTGCGCATTTTGTCGGTATTGGCATTGATATCGCCAACCAAAAAATGTGATTGTGCTAACGCAAAAGTGACACTGCCAGCGGCATTATTGGTGACTGTATCAGCATTTGCATGGGTATTATTAACTCTGCCTTTATCAGCAGAGTTTGTGTTGTTGTCTTTTGACATTGTTATTTTCCTATAGATATATTATCTGAGTAATGAGTTGTTATAAGTCGAGCAAAATAAAGTAAATGCATTGTTATTTTTTTGGGTAGCGCTTGGGGTTAGGGCTGTTATTTATCAGCAAAACTGCTAAGCTAAAATAGTTAAAAATAAACCTTAGAGATCTAAAATACTAGATCTAAATGCAGAACCAACCTTAGCCCTAATACTTACAAACTATCTTATCGAGTAGCAATTGGATAGCGGTTAAAACACGAGCAC
The DNA here is from genome assembly GCF_051847575.1 of Psychrobacter sp. 1U2. Lineage (NCBI taxonomy): Bacteria > Pseudomonadati > Pseudomonadota > Gammaproteobacteria > Moraxellales > Moraxellaceae > Psychrobacter > Psychrobacter sp. 1U2. Next base: position 32,314 of record NZ_JBPYDC010000014.1, on the reverse strand, counting down.
AATGCCTTTAGTATAACATCAATTGCCAAGCCTACGAGAATGCTGCGGTCATTTAGCTTAGTAGATGACTGACTAGTGTTCATGATAAGAGTCAGTCATCGAGTCAGCTTTATCAGCTAGTTGGTCTTATTTTCAGAGGATTGTTCTTCATTAAAAACGTGATTTAGCTTTAGCCTTTAGCAACCTTAGGCATAAAATTGTAAGTAAAAATTACAACATACTATTACTGTTCTATAGAGGGTTGCTGCATAATGGCTATCGACGATTGGGCTGGTGTTCCTTCATGCTGTGACTAAAAGGATTTAGCTCTAAATAAGTAAACCTAGCTTATTAGAAGTCTGTCTTCTATTACGAGTTATCCCATCAATAGTTATTATATTTGTTATATCGTCAAGTTGCACTCTGCCTGAAACAGCGCTAGTAGGTTCATTAATCATTATCAGCAGTGCTTGCGCGTGAAATAGCAAACACACCCTATTGAGTCTGTCTTTATGAGCGCCATACATTTCAGCGGCGTCATATCGTTATATTTATACATTTTACGATAAAAATCTTGCGGTTTTTATGGTGCCTTCTTGGTTGATAGCTATGATTGAAAACTGGACAAAAGAGTTTATTATTCAGCGCTTGCTGGCTGTAACGCTGCTAGTGGTATTGTTTATTCTGTGTTTTCAAGTAATACAGTTTTTTATTATACCAGCGCTATGGGCGGCCATTTTAGCTTATGTTACTTTTCCTATTTATAAGTTTTTTAATGAAAAGGCAAAGTTCAGCTCAGGGGTCAGCGCCGGTATTATGACGGTTAGCATCAGCTTAATCATAGGGGTGCCTTTGATTGTTGGGGTGTTTATCCTCCAGCAAGAAGCGGTTAGCTTATATAGCAATATTATCTACCGCGTGAAGGCGGGTTATCTAGATGTGCCAGACGCGATCAAAGATTTGCCGGTGATTGGTCAGCAGATTAGAGATATTCTTTGGAGTATCAATAAAGATCCTGAGAGCGCGCTTGAAGCGTTCCGGACCTGGATACAGTCGCATTTGTACTATGGTAAAGTGGCATTTGATGTCGTGTTCAGTAGTTTAGCAAAACTTGGTATGGCACTAATGACGCTGTTTTTCTTCTACCGTGATGGTAATAGTCTGATGCGCCAGATTAGACAGGCGTTGCGTAATATCATCGGCAATCGTATCGATGGCTATATTGACTCTGTCGGTACCACGACACAAGCGGTAGTCTATGGCATTGGCTTAACGGCCTTGGCGCAAGCCTTGCTCGCAGGGATTGGTTATTACTTCTCCAACTCTCCGAGCCCTATCTTACTAACTATTATCACCTTTATTGTGGCTTTGATTCCTTTTGGTACGCCATTTGCGTGGGGAGCAGTGTCGATTTGGCTGCTCAGTCAAGGTCATACTACAGAAGGCATTGGGCTGGCGTTGTGGGGAATATTAGTCATCAGCTGGGTCGATAATTTGATTCGGCCCATCGTCATTAGCGGCGCTACTAAGATTCCTTTTATTATTATTTTTATCGGCGTATTAGGCGGTTTGACTGCCTTTGGTTTTGTCGGCCTGTTTATCGGTCCAGTCGTGCTAGCTATCGGTTTGGCCGTATGGCGGGAATGGATATCTAATCATAAAAATGAGATCTTTGCGTCGCAAGATGTGGTACTGTCAGGCGATGGCGTCGTCTCGCTAGCAAATAAGCCGGATAACAAAAGTTCAAGCTAGCACCGAAGCCTGGTCATCGCTTAAGTGCCCATGACTTAGGACCTTTCGCCGTAAACCTGTACCGACTATCTCAAAAGAGGCCTAATTATGACCAATGATAAAGCCCAGAAGACTGCTCCCTTGACCATCATTGCTGATAGCAATATCGCAAGCCTCGATGAGTTTTTTAATGCGCAGACGCTTGGGGAAAATACTCAGCAAGGGGTCAATATTATCCGCGTAGCAGGGCGTGATATTGATGCGCAGTTGCTCGCTGAGCATCAACCTGAAATACTGCTAATCCGCTCAGTAACGCCTATCAATGAGTCGCTATTAGCGGATAATCATAGCGTGACATTCGTCGGTTCTGCTACTATCGGTACCGATCATGTTGATCAAGCCTATCTAAGCGCGCGCCACATTCGCTTTGCTAATGCGGCAGGCTCCAGCAAGCATTCAGTCGCTCAATACGTGCTGACTGCAATTTTGACTTTGCGGCCAGAGTACTGGTCCCAGACTATAACGCTAGGCATTATTGGTTTAGGTAATATTGGTAAGACGCTGGCGCAATATGCCACTGATTTGGGCTGGCAAGTACTGGGCTACGATCCTTTATTGCCAGCATCGAAGTTCAATAATGCCAGTTTCGAGCAGGTGCTACAAAGCCAGGTCGTAAGCTTGCATGTACCTTTAACGGATGAAGAGGCTAGCGAATATTCTACCTACCATTTGATCGATAACTCAGCCTTGCAGAAGATGCCGGCGGCTACGTTACTGATTAATAGTGCCCGCGGACCGGTGATTGAAGCGGCAGCGCTAGCGGCTGATATCGAGCGTAATGGGCGCCAAGTGGTGCTCGATGTCTTTGAGCATGAGCCACAAATCTTGGCATCCTTGCTGCACACACTAGCGCTAGCAACGCCGCACATTGCCGGCTACAGCTTAGAAGGTAAGCTTCGCGGTACGCAAATGATCTATGACGCTCTATGCGATGAGCTCAAAATCACACCCTCTCAGTCTATGCATAATTTGCTTCCTGATAATCTTTACTTATGGTCAGAGCTCAAGACTGCTCCTGATAAACTGAGCAAGTTCTATGATATCAAACAAGATGATGAGCAGCTGCGCGAAAAAGTGGTGAATGGGCAGGTGAGTGGTCATGACTTTGATCAGCTCAGACGCGACTACCATCTACGCCGCGAATGGCAATTATAGATCAAGTAAAGTAGCTATAAATAACAGCAAATAGTAACCCGTAAACGCTATTGATGAGCACCTAAAGTAGACGATCAGTAATAAAGATTAATGAGTAGAGATATGTCAGATAATAAGCCCGCTTATGCTCCAACCATGACCTTAGACATGGCGCGCAGACGCGGGCAGATGCTAGCGACGATTCGCCAGTTTTTCGCCCAGCGTCAAGTATTAGAAGTACAGACACCGCTACTCTCACAAGCGGCAAATACCGATACCTTTTTGCAGTCGGTTGCCGCTCGCGTCACTTATCAGGATAAACCGCGCCCCTTTTATCTGCATACCTCTCCTGAATTTGCGATGAAGCGTTTGCTAGCCAGCTGGCAAGTGGCGATTTATCAGATTTGCTCAGTGTTTCGGGATAATGAGGTCGGCTCGCGGCACAATATCGAGTTTACGATGTTAGAGTGGTATCAGCCGCATTATAGTTTGAACGATTTGGCTGAAGAATTAGGCAAGCTGCTAGAAGCGCTATATGGCTATCCGGTCATTATGAATCATTATCGTTACATCGATGCTTTTATGGATCATGTCGGTATTCATCCGCTGAGCGCTAGCCTTGAGACCCTAAAAGCGGTAGCAGAAGATAAAGGGCTGGCTCACATAGATGTCGCGACGCCAGAGTCACTCTCTGCAGATAGCGCAGAGAGTCGGCAAGGCTGGCTTGATCTGTTATTTAGCCATTTCGTTGAGCCTAAGCTCGGTCATGATTTGCCAACGCTGATTATCGATTATCCACCAGCCACGGCAGCATTAGCCAAAACCTGTCTCGATAAAGAAGGTAATCTGATCGCCAAACGCTTTGAGCTTTATATCGATGGTATTGAGATTGCTAATGCTTATGATGAGCTGGCAGATGGGCAGGCTTTAAGGGAGCGTTTCGAGGCGGATAATAGGCAGCGCTCAATCCATGGTTTAGCACAGATGCCGATAGATGAGTATTTGCTAGTGGCTTGTGATGATTTGCCGCCATGCAGCGGCATAGCACTAGGGGTAGATAGGCTGCTCATGGTTATCACTGGCACTGACAAGCTCTCAGAGGTCATCGCTTTGCCAAGTGGTTTGGCATAAATGCAAAAAGGATAAGTTATTTAACTTATCCTTTTTTACATTGAACTGCTCTTTGCTTAGAGAGATTCTAGCAGTTATAAACTAGCAATTGCTTCTTTAATAGCCGTCTCACCATTTTGCATATTAAAGACTTTTTTATTGGCGTTATCTGCATTTAATACTGCAACTAAAGTCGCTGCTACATCTTCGATAGCGTTCTCACCGGCCTCATCTTTATCAATAGCGATTTTGCCTGTGCCTGCCCGCTCTTTTAGCGCGCCTGCCTGTACAATTGTATAATCAAGTTGGCTATCATTGACTAACCACTGATCGGCATAGTGCTTACCAATATAATAGCCTTTTAGATCTTTAATGCCTTCATTATCCCACTTGTTGGTATCCAAAGAAAATACGGTGCTGAGCATGATATAGCGCTTAATACCTTTATCTTGTACCGCTTGCATCGTTTTTACCGCACCATGCAAATCTACTTCTAGTATCTCTTTACCGCCGGAGCCGGCTACAAAATAAACGGCTTCTATACCATCCTCTAGCTGCTGCTGGATACTATCTTTATCGGCCATAATATCCAAATCTAGCTGAGTGTAGTTGTCATCAGAAAACAGCCTTTCATCTTGACGAGTCGTACCGATGACTTGATGATCCTCAGCTAAAAGTTGTTTGACCAAATCACTACCAACACGGCCACTAGCGCCTATTACTAAAATCTTCATATACAGTCCTATTTTTTTATTACTATTTTTAAAAAGTGATTTTCTTAAAATCTTGAATTTTGCTTTCAATGATCTTTTAATACTGAAGTATTCAAGAAATACTAAAGCTAGCATAACAAAAATAGGGGATATCTTGGGTTAGCTTAGGTGCCTATTCCATAGTGTTTAGTAGCAGAGTGTATACGCTTTGCAAAATGACAGAATAAAGTAAAAACTCGCCTTAAACTTTAGCGCACTAAACGATTGAGGCCATCGGCAAAGGCTTTTTTATCGCGCTCGCCATAAGGCTTTTGTCCGCTCATTTCTTGTAGCTCTAGCACCCCAGTACCGCGCATAGTATCCATAAAGTCGCGCATGTTGAGCTTTTGCTTGATGTTGTTTTTATCATATATCATGCCGCGCGGGGTCAAAACCATCCCGCCTTTCTCTAGTATGTCATTTGCTAAAGGAATGTCACTAGTGATAGCCAGATCGCCTGCTTGGATTTGCTCGACGATATAGTCATCGGCTTTATCAAAGCCATGTGGCACTACCGTCATCAGTAGCAGCGGTGATTTCCGCAGCTTGATAGGCTGATTGGCGACAAATATAGCCATGGTTTGCGTGCGCTCAGCAGTCTTGATAATCAAGTCTTTGGCAATGATTGGCACCGCATCAGCATCCACCCAGATCTGCATTATTCTTTGGCCTTATGGTTGGTCTTTTTAGGTGTAGGGCTGTTGTCAGTATCATTAGACTTACCCGCTTCTGACGTTGTTTGTGTCTTATCAGCGCTTATAGCGTTAGCTTCTGAGTTTGAGTTTTTCGTTTTAGCGGCTAAGTCGGTGGTTTTATCTAGACCGACCTTGTTAGGCAATACCCCGACTAGCTTAGCTAAAGCAGGCTCTAGATCAGCCACATCGTTCGGCATTAAGGTAATATGAGCAATTTTACGATCTTCACGCTCTTCTTTATGATAGCTGTGATAGTGCGCACCATCGATAGCTAGCACGTCCTCGATATCGGGGTATTGTCCTAAAACATTGACCATAATCGCTGGGTGGATATTATCAGTATCGCCCAACGGCAAACCAACGACCGCACGCATATGATTCTCAAACTGGCTAGTAATCGCGCCCTCAATGCTCCAATGTCCGGAGTTGTGCACGCGCGGCGCGATCTCGTTGGCTAGCAGATAGTCGTGACCTTGCGCATCTTTACTGACGAAAAGCTCGAGCGCCATGACTCCCACATAACCGAGATGATTCATCAGCGTAGTCATCGCCGCTTTTGCTTTAGGAAACAAATGGCTAGTGCCGACAGCTGGCGCTCGGGTTTTGGCCAGTATGCCGTGATGATGATGGTTTTCTACCAGCTCATAACAGCGCACTTCTCCCTCTTGTCCACGCGCTGCAATGATAGAAACCTCGCGGCTAAAGTGGATAAAGCCCTCAGCGATCAGCGGTGCGGGCGTAGCTGTCAGACTACCTTTGCCCGATACCGCGTCTTTGAGCGCTTGCCAAGCTGCCTTAATGTCGCTGTCCTCTTTGATCACATACTGACCTTTGCCATCATAACCGCCGCGGCTGGTTTTAAGGACGATAGGCAGCCCTAAGTCTTGGCAAGCTTGCTGTAGCTGTGCTAATGAATGGACGGCCTTGAACGGCACTGTAGCGATACCTAGCTCATTGAACATCTGCTTTTCTTTTAGGCGATCTTGCGCGACATCTAGGGCGATAGGAGGCGGAAACATGCCTTTGTTTTTACCTGATTTTGCGAGAGTAGCGAGCCTTTGTACCGTTTCTGCCGGCGTGTTTTCAAACTCTAAGGTAAAGACGTCAGCGGCAGCGATAAAGTCCTCTAGCTGCTCGCTATGATAGACCGTACCATAAAGGCTGGCTGGGCAAGCAGCGTTATCCTCCAAAAATACACACTGATAGCCAAGCGGTAGAGCAGCTTCAGCGAGCATCATGCCGAGCTGGCCACCACCTAAGATACCGATGGTACGAATAGTTTGAGAAGTAGGGTAGGCATTGGCGGTGGTCATAACAGGCTCTTTAATTTGGTAGTAGGTACAGTAAGTACGGTGGGTTTGGTTTTTTTAACTATTTTGGACTTTCTAACTATTTAAAATAAGCGATTTAGATCAGAGTAGAAATAAGAAAAGGTGCGCTATCGTTATAGGCACCTTAGGTTTAGTTAAACGCATCTGATAATAAATATCAAGTAAAACGATTGAAAAAGCAATTTTCTAATCATCTAGCTGCTTTATAAACTAACTATCAGCTATTCACGATGCCAGGCGTTGGGCTAGCTAGAATGGTCTGTGTTTGCTGCTGTCTGAGTTCATGTAGTTTACTAGCGATAACCTCATCATGCAGCGCCAATATCTGAATAGCTAATAATGCGGCGTTATAAGCGCCGGCGGTACCGATGGCTAAAGTACCAACTGCTACGCCCTTTGGCATTTGTACGATAGAGAGCAAGCTGTCCCAGCCGCTGAGCATAGAGGACTTCACTGGTACGCCCAATACGGGTAGGGGCGTTTGACTGGCGCACATACCAGGCAAGTGCGCCGCGCCGCCTGCGCCTGCAATGAGAACTTGTAGACCTTGATCTTTAGCACTTTTAGCATACTCAAATAATCTATCTGGCGTACGATGAGCGGAGACCACTTCACAAGCAAAGGCAATATCGAAATCCGCTAATAGCTGCGCGGCTGCACTCATAGTCGCCCAATCAGACTGCGAGCCCATAATGATGCCGACTTTCGGCTGACCGACTGGGGAGGCAATAGGGCTTGGTTGTTCGCTAGATGGTGTGCTCATGGTGCAATATCCTCAAAAAGCCCATCATACAAAAGTTTCCCTACTGCCGTAAAGACAAGTTTTTATAATAAGCGGGCAGATATAAGTGATAAGGTATTTGGCTTTATATACGTTAATAAACTTAGCTATGAATGATAAGTCATCTACTCGTGATGATATTGTACAAAATTAGCACTATCTAACGGCAATGGCTGCTTAGTATCGAGCTGATAACAAGTCAAGTAGCCACTATCGACTGCGGCTGAATAATCGATACAGACCACTTGCGGGCTCAGCAGCTGCGGCTCACCAGTTAGCCAGTAGTGACCCACAAATATGGGTTTATCGGTCTTTAGTGCAAAGTCGATATTTTCAGCCAATGCATCTTTTGGGATTTGCGCCAAGCCTGATTTGGGCGCTCGCGCTACTTCATGAAGGGTTTTTTGGTTAAGTTCCTCTAGCCACCACTGTACTCGTACTCGCGAGCGTTCAGTGCCTTCTTTATCCACCATGACTAAACCATCGGGTAGCGGTGTTTCTACCCCTTTTAATACCCGCTCTAAGGCGTCAAAATGTAAGCTAGGCTGCTGCGAGGTCATGACTAACGCATTTTTTGTTAGACAGTTATCAGCGGTTAGCAAGGGTTTGAGTATCGCCATACTATCGACGTCCCAACAAGCATGGACAAAGCAGGCGTAATCAGTCTCAAGCCAAAGCGGAATCTCATAGAGGCGCTCAAGCCAGTAGCGGTGGCTTTTAGAGTCGAATGGCGCTTCTGCTAAGAACGCCTCATGCTGGCGAGTATGCAGCTCAGTATGCGAGCGCAAATAGTGGCCCTCGTTATGAGGGTCAAGCGTGGCAAAAGCCAGCGCATTGTATTCGTGATTACCCATAACGGCATCAGCGACATCAGCATCGAGCATCGCAAAGACAATCTCTAGCGTCCGCAGTTGCTGCGAGCCGCGGTCAATCAAATCACCGATGAATAAGGCTCGGTGATTGGTAGGCGGTACGTAATACTCACCGTTATGTACATAACCCAACTGCGTCAATAATCCAGTAAGTTTATCTGCATAACCATGAATATCACCAATAATATCTATAATCATAACGGTTAATCTAATTTATCTGTCATTCAACTAAACCAGTCTACTGTAAGTAATTTGCTCACAAAGTGGTTAACTTTGAAAAACTCACATCCAAAAGCTTTATGCTAAAAGCCAGGCGAGAGGAGCGCGTTAATAAAGTGAGGTAGTATTCGCGGCTCTAAGACGATAGTCGCGACTACTCCAAAAGCGCCGCCCCACATATGTGCCATGTGATTAATATTAGAGCCACCACGCTTATTGGCATAAATACTATAACTCACATAAGCCACTGCAAACAAAATAGCAGGGATAGGGACGATGGCAAACAAATAAATCATATCCCATGGCGCTAACAAAATATAGGCAAATAGCACCGCTGACACCCCGCCCGAAGCTCCTAGACTTAAATAACTGGCGCTATTTTTATTCTTAAGGTAGCTTGGTATCATCGCCACTATAATGGCGAGGATATAAAAAGCGATAAACCCAAAGCCCCCTAGAAAGGGCTGATATAAGCCCTCAATGGCACGCCCAAAAAAGTACAAGGTAAACATGTTGAACAACAAATGCATGCTATCTGCATGAATGAAGCCGTGAGTGACAAAGCGGTCCCATTGACCATCAGTGATTGCTGGTGGGTAAAAAATAAGCCGATTAAACAGGGCTTTGTTTTGCCAAGCTAATAAGCTAATAATCACCGTAACGATGATAATAAGAGTGGTATGATTTAGCAAAAGACAATCCTTAGGCAACGCCTGATGGATAAAAATATAAATGAGTGACAAGTAGATGACACTAAAAATCAATACCAAAATGGCTAAGCAAAAAACGATTAGAGACCAAAAATTATGCTTTAATAACTGCTAAATGATGTGCCAAGTGTTATGAGAAAACTAATAATAAATAGCAGACATAATTTATAATATAAAGCATAGCTATATATAGATCATCTTAAGGTCTTTACGGATAAAGCACAATTACATGTCAGTTGAATTTACATAGCTATACAAATTATATTTTATGAACGAGGCCAAGAGTATCGCGATGATATAGCAATGATATCTTAGTGGTTTCTAAATTAAAATTTTATCACGATCTTCTTAATTCTAGTAAAGATGACTTTATGACTATTATCGAACAGCTTGAGCAAAGTGTCAGCCTGCCGCTTCTAGGAGCAGAGCAAGACATAGCTCGCATTAGTCTGTTAGAGCAGTTTTATGCGCTGCTGATTGCGCGTTTGACCCTACCTAAGGTTTATACCCAGCTATTACAAGCGGCTCCTCCTCTCACCGCGCAGGCTGAACAATCAACCTCAGAAGTGTTGACAGCTACTGAGCTATCAACAGTCAATACAGTAGATAGATCCTTGTTCAGTCAGTTATGGCCAGACCCAGACCAGCGTGAGCTCATTATTGATGAATTAGCGGCGACCCATCATCTTGATAAGAGTGCTACAGCAGCGCTGATTACTAGCGCAAGTGCCTTAGCTTACCATGAGCTCAAAACACTAGCGGATGGTCAATTTTTACCGGCATTTTTACAACAGCAGCAGCTAGACATTCGTCATTATTTGCCGGTTTGGGCAGAATCAGTACTAACGGAACAGGAGATAGATAGTGGTTCTAATTGGAGTTCGCATTCTGTTAGCCTTCGTAGTGACTTAAATGCTGATGAAGTCACTATTCCTACAACGATGGAAGCTGGCAAACCCATTGCTACAACAGCTACAAAAGCCACAGTAAACGCTAGTGAACAAAGCGCCGCAGCATCGCATATTGCCATCGATGATAGCGCTCATAGTCATAGCCACAGTCAGTTTAGGCGTACTCGTAAGCGCAACAACAGACAGGACTTATTATGGCGTTTACTGTTATTAGCCGCCGCGATAGCCGCTTTGGCACTGGTATGGGTGTTGGTGATTCAACCTAACTATATCAGCACAACCACTACAGCTGAGCCAGTAAGCGTAGAGCCGGACATGGTAATCATTGATCCTGAACCAGTCGCTGCAGTATTGACACCAGCCGAGCTACTGATCGCCGTTGATAATAGTGGCCGCCTTTATACTTGTAACGGTATCGTTGGTAGCTCGACTCTACAAGACGCGCTGAGCCAAGCGTTAGTGAGCAGCTTTGGTGAGGAAGCGAGTATCTGTGAATTGCAGCTAAAATCAGGCGTTGCCGATAGCCTTACTGCTGTTAATGTAGAGCTACTACCGAGTCTTTTTACCTTGTTGAAGTCTGCACCATTCGCGCGATTACAGCTACAAAACGATATTATCATCATAGAGTCGCCCGATGATAGCTTGTCACAGCGTTTGCTGACAGACATGCGCGCTTTGGTGCCCACCGCTAACATAACGACTAATGCTAGTTTTAGCGCTATAGAAAATCCGGCAACATCAAGCGAGGAGGAAGCAGTATTAGCTGATAATTCTGAATGGCAAAATGAAGCGCAGGAAAACGATAATTTTAATCCCCAACCTTCAGCCAATGACAGTTTTAATAATAACGCTAATCCCAATACCAATAATGCCAACAATACTGTCAGTAGCAACGTAAACAATAATGCAAATAACAGCACTTATAATGGGGTTAATCCTAAGCTAGATACTAATCCTATAGCGAATACTGGAGCGATAGGCAGAATGTCTACAGCGGAAGTAGACGATCTAGCCAATAGCGTTATCGTTGCTGAGCGCTTAGATAATGAGTCTCGAGTTGAATAAAGTATAAGCTCTAATTGATTGTGAGGTTTATTTTAGTCGTTACAATGTAAAATAATCCCGCTAAATAGTCACCAAAGTTACGCGTCATACTTGAAACATTACCTATTGTATCATTTGTACAACAGCGCATTTATTGTGATATTTAGGCTCCTACTTCTATACTGTCTTTAGTAAAACTAAATAGCCATATCGTAATATTCCACACCGTTACTTAAAAATACTGATGTTAAGAGTATCAAGGGTGATACAAATACTAATACGATAAATGTTAAGGACAGTTGGCTTAATAAAGGTTAGCTTAATAATGATAAGTTAAACCATATAATTTTATAAATTAAATCATAATAATTGGAGAGAGCTTCTTATGGATATTATTAGTCATTTAACCCGCACGGTTACTCCAGCAGTACTTGGGGATGATAACAACCCTGCGAAAAGAAACCTACTAGAACAGTTTTATGCCATCTTTGCCGCGCGCCTAGCTGACAAGGACACCTATGGGCGTTTTGCTAACGAAAATATCGCTCAAGACGATCAAGGCTTCTATGATAGAGTATGGACGGACGGTAGCCACCGTGATCAAATCTCTCGTGAGCTTGCGGCTAAGCATAATGTTGATGCGACCGCGTCGCGAGGTCTGGTTGCTATGGCCGCACCGTTAGCTTTTCATGAAATCAAAAGCTTAGCAGGTAGCACACCTGTACCACAGTTTTTGAATGACAATTTATCTACTTATCAGCATCATATTCCAGCATGGGCAGCGGGCGTTGTTCCTGCTGGCATGATTGCTAATGCTCCGGCTGGTGAGCGTATCTCAAACACTACAAGCACTGCTCCTTTAGTTCACGAAGAAGAGAAAAGCGGTAGCTTTATGAAAGCGCTGCTGCCTATTATCGGTTTAATTATTTTAGGTGCTCTAGCTTGGGCGCTGCTCAGAGGGTGTCAAGAAGATCCAGCCCCAGTAGCTACGCCAGTTGCCACCGAAGAGGTGGTGACCGATGAGCAAACGGTCGTTGCTGCTGATATTGAGCCGGCCTCACTGACGTTAGCCACTGGTGAAGCGAACACGTTATATGCTTGCCGCATGAATGTAGGTGATGAAGCGCTACAAACTAATGTTATGAACGCGCTATCTAATGCCTTTGGCGCTGAGGCCGATAAATGCCGTGCCGATGTGGATGACAGCTTTGCCGCTGATATGCCAGCCGCTGCGCAATTGTCTTCAATATTGCCTATTTTCCAAAGCGTACCAGACGCAAATATGGTTATTAAAGGTGATGAGATTATCGTTAACGCCGCAGATGCAGGGGTACTCGACCAATTAGTTAATGATCTGCAAGCTGCAGCTCCTGGAATGACAGTGAGCGCCGAAGGTCCGTTAGATCTGCAAGGTGAGATCGATGAGAGCTTAGTGGCTACTGACGCCGCGATGAATAATCTTGGCGAAAACCCAGATCCAAGAGATGTAGCTCGCGCACTAAGTTTACAAGTTATTAACTTTGAGCTTGATAAAGCTATCATTCCTGATGCGAATAAACCTTATCTCGATCGCGCCGCCCAACTGATCGAAGAAACTCCAGATGTGGAGCTGATGATTATTGGACATACGGATAAGCTAGCCTCTAACCCTTACAATATGGAACTGTCACAAGAGCGCGCTAATGCTGTAAAAGAGTATTTAGTCTCTAAAGGGGTAGATGCTAGTAAGCTTATGACGAAAGGCATGGGCGAGACTGATCCTATCGCGACAAACGCTACTGAGCAAGGCCGCTTCCGTAATCGCCGTATCGAATTTAGCGTTTATGATGAGAGTATGGCTACTGATAATGCGGTAGCAGTAGGTGATGGTCAAAACTTAAATACGGATCCAGACTTAAATCCATTAGATGCTAATAACGATGATGTCACAGTAGATGGTGATGATCGTACTTTGGATGCTGATGGTAATATGATAGATCCTGATCTAAACCCATTAGACAATAATAATGATGATGTACTGCCAGACGGTGATGATCCAAGTCAAGGTATAGATTTAGATCCTACTAACTAATCTTAGCGAGCTGTATTGTCATTTAACGCAAAAAAGCTGTCCTACTTAAAGGGCAGCTTTTTTTATACTTTTATCTTGTAGGGATAAGCGTTATTTATAGTCAGTAGGATCTCTTAAATCGCTCAGACTATTGGGATTATCTAACGTCTTGCTATCCTGCATTTGACTACTATCTGAGCTTGGCGTTTGCATATTAAAAAAGGTCTCTAGAACTCGGTGCCGAGCTTGTTGCCAATGCTCAAACTGCTGGCAAGTTGAGTCCAAATCTCCTCGCCATTCAGGAATTTGGCCGCGCATTGTCTTAATACGCTGCTGATCAGGGTAAGGTAAGTCTTGTGCTGCTTCTGCCGCTTCGTGCGCAGCTACTCGGTCGTTACAAACCAAGGCAATATCGCAGCCGGCATTGATCGCGGCGCGTACTCGGTCGCTGACATCACCTGCGGCCTGCGCGCCTGCCATCGATAAATCATCGGAGAATAACACACCATCAAACTTCAGTTGGTCGCGAATGATGTCCTTTAACCAAACCTTCGAAAACCCTGCAGGTCTATTATCTACCTGCGAGAAGATCACATGCGCTGGCATCAAGGCATCGAGCCAAGGTAGAGTCTGGGCAAAGGGCTGCATATCATGACCTATAATCTCATCGAGAGAACGTGTATCGATAGCTTCCGCAATGTGTGAGTCCGGGGCAACTCCGCCGTGACCTGGAAAGTGCTTGCCGGTCGTTGCCATACCTGCTGCGCGCATTCCGCGCATAAACTGGGTCGCTAAGGCCGTGATCACTTGCGGGTCTTTGTGAAAACTGCGATCACCGATAACTTCACTCACGCTATTAGTATCTAGCACCGGGGCAAAGCTCAAATCGATACCAACAGCTAATACTTCAGCGGCCATTAAATAGCCACAATCATAGGCACAGCTTAGCGCTTCGCTAGGATTTTGATCAAATAAGTCGCCGAGCCTCCCCATTGCCGGTAGCGGCGTAAAGCCATCACGTAGCCTTGCGACTCGGCCACCTTCTTGATCGACACCGATTAAGATATCAGGATTATAATAGCGAATGTCATCGCATAACTGTCGTACTTGCGCCGCATCGACGACGTTACGAGCAAATAAAATAATCCCGCCTACCTGAGCTTGTTCAAGCAAGCTGACATCATCAGCTGTTAAGGTGCTGCCGCCAACATCCGTCATTATTACGCCGTACATGGTTTGTTCTCCATAATAGTATTGGTCGCTATATCAATTATCATAAATTCAGTTTCTTAGGCTTTGCTGAATTTAATTGCTAAGCTCGCTGGTTTAAGTGATATAGGTCAAGTGGTATATCTTAGATTCTATCTATAAGTGTAAAAGTTAAGGGTTAGCCCATTATGCCAGTAATTACCCTACAGTTATAATGTAACGACTCAGTTAATCTCACCGCAATGTTTATGAATGAGCATATAAATATAACAGAAGGTTTGCTCATACAGATTGAGACAGCGCAGGTCTATAAATCATGATAATATTGATTGATTTTTAATAACAAACTGATGGTAGTCGCCGGTGAGCTGTCAGCCACCAGTCGTTATAAAAGGTGACTAGCCGATATGGCTGTTCAAAGAGTGCTATCCAAAAACTCCTATAAAGTATCGTTACATAATGGACTGCTCTTTATACTTTTACTTAAGATACCCCCTAAGACAACTAGGTAGATATGATGAAAAAACAACCCACACAATGGTTATTAAGTATTGCCTCAATTGGCGTGGTCGGCGCTATTATGACGCAAAGCTACGGTACGGCAGTGGCAAACACTGAGACTGGAAGTTTCGTACAAACCCCCGAGCAAAAAATAACAACTAGGCAAGTGGCCGCTTTATTAGATCGTAGTCACTATCTGAATCAGCCGCTCGATACTGAGATGGGTAGCGATATATTAGATATGTATATTGACAGCTTAGACCCAAACCATACGCTATTTTTGCAAGCTGATGTTGCTGAGTTTAAGAAAAAGTATGCTGACGATTTCGGTAGTCGCCTTAAGCGTGGAGACTTATCGGCTGGTGTTGATGTCTTTGAGCGTTATCGCAAGCGCTCCAATGAATATTTTGAGATGGCAACAAAGATGCTCAAAACTGATATTGATTTGACCAATGATGAGACTATTATTCTTGACCGTGAAGGGCTGCCTCATTTCACAAGTAAAAAAGCTCAGCGCGATTATTGGGCGCGTCAGTTGAAGTTTCAGCTAATGAGTATTACTTTGGGTCAAGAGAGTGAAAAGGCGAAAGAAAAAGTTTTCTTAGATGATCCTGATATCACTCTTGGTCAGGATTTGGTACGTGATGATCAGCGCACGCCAAGTGAGATCTTACTCAACCGCTTGTCAAGACAGCAAGGGCAGATGGAGCGTCTCAAAGATGACCAGATCATGGAGACTATCTTAAATACCGCAATGCTCACTTATGATCCGCACAGCAATTATTATGCCCCAATTCAAGCCAATGAGCTGCAAATTCAATCCAGCCTACAATTAGAAGGTATTGGGGTCTCTATTCGTCCCGATCGCAAAAACCCAGACTATACTCGTATTGTTACTTTAGTCGATGGTGGCCCTGCTGCTAAGACGGGACAAATCAAGCCAAACGACTTGATTATTGGTATCGCTAAAGATGGCAAAAACATGACCGATGTGGTCGGTTGGTCCACTCGCGAGATTGTGAGCCTCATTCGTGGTAAGCGTGGTACGTCAGTCACCCTAAAACTGCGTCAGCCAAACACTCCTGATGCTAGCGCTCGTACGATTACGGTGGTACGCGATGTCATCCAACAAGAAGAGTCGGGAGTGACTCAGCGCGTCGTTGAGGTGCCATATTCTAGCGGCGCGAAGAGTGCTAATACCGTACCAAAACGTATCGGTGTACTTGAAATACCAAGCTTTTATTTAAATTATAGAGCGCGCCGTAATGGCGAGGATTACCGTAGCGTCAGCATCGATACCGAAAATGCTATCAAGGAGCTCAATAAGCAAAACATCGACGGCTTAGTCATTGATTTGCGTAACGATCCAGGCGGGTCTTTAGACGAAGTGGCTAAGATGCTTGGGTTATTTATTAAAAGTGGACCTTTGGTTCAGATCCGTGATAACCGCGGTAACATCCAAGTCTACCGCGACGATGATGGTGGCAAGCAGCTCTACGATGGTAAGCTAGTGGTTATTACCAACTTAGCCTCAGCCTCAGCTAGTGAGATATTTGCCGCAGCGATTCAGGATTACGGCCGCGGTTTGGTCGTTGGCAGCACGACTACTGGTAAAGGCTCAGCGCAGATTCAGTTAGACAGTCTCGCGTTAGGGTCTGCGACTTTGACTCAGCGTAAGTTTTATCGTATCACCGGCGGTAGTACGCAGAATAAAGGTGTAGTACCAGATGTTGAGCTCGTCAATATCTATGATGATGCCACTTTTGGTGAGCGCGCGCAAAAGAATGCGCTACCATGGGATACTATCAAGACCGCTGCTTATAAGCCTGAGGGCAAATTTAGTACTGATATGCTAACCACTTTGAATCAGCAGTCCAAAATTCGGCAAGAACGAAATCCTCAATTCGTCTATTTATCTACGCTTAATGATATTCGAGATATGGATGACGAGAAAAAACCTATCGCCTTAGACATTAACAAGCGCCGCGCCAAAATGAAGCTGATCGAGCAGCGCTCTTTAGAAGCTGAGAATAGAAGACAAATAGCGACAGGTTCTAGCCCTTATGCTAACTGGAACACTTATCAAGCAGCGATGGATGCGAAGTTTGAAGAGCGTAGTAAGATGAAGGAGAGTGAGCGTCCAGAGCTGCCTGAGGACGAAGCATATATCTTTGAAGCGGCGCGTCTCATGTTAGACGCTGAGCCTACTGTGATTACTAGCCCAGCGGAAAGTTTATAATCCTATCTATATCATGTAAGCATATGCTTACATGCGCTGACGCTTAAACGTCTTACTTATTACCGTCTAATTTGCGATTATAGTGTCACTGCACAGTTTATTGATACTGTTTATTTACACTAGGGATTGGTGTTATAAGATAGATGGTTTATGAATTGCGTCAGGGATGGACTGCTGATCAAGGAAGATAGGGCTATAAGCCTGAATAACAGCATATCTCGGGATTAGATATGAAGTTATATTAACAAGGATGTTAAGTAATAAAGACCGCATGGTGCTTGTCACGATGCGGTCTTTTTACGTTTAAATAAAAACAAAACCTTAAATAGAATCTACAACGAAAAAGAGCCAGTAGCTATTACACTACGGGCTCTTGCGCTTTATAACTGAGTATTAAAACAACTCAGCTATAAAAATCTGATGGTAGATTAGTGCTCAACGCCGCCGGCACCGTGGACATGGCCGTGGTTCAGCTCATCTTCAGTAGCTGCGCGTACTTCTTGAATCTCGACATCGAAAGTCAAACGCTTACCTGCTAGAGGGTGGTTAGCATCAACAGTAACTTCTTGATCGTTAACATCAGTTACTGTCACTAGCATGACTTGGCCGCCAGCTTCTGACTGAAACTGCATACCAGGCTGGATGTCATCAACACCTTGGAAGTTATCGCGGGGGACCTTTTGTACCGCTTGTTCTTGGTATTCGCCATAGCCTTCAGCAGGCTCAACGACTGCATTGACTTTCTCGCCAGCAGATTTGCCTTCTAGTTGCTGCTCAAGGCCTGGAATGATGTTGCTATGACCATGAAGATAAGCAAGAGGTTGGCCTTCTGGTGACTGATCAAGGATGTTACCTTCATCATCTTTTAGCGTATAGTTGAATTTGACGGCGGTATCTTTTGCGATAGTAGTCATAAATTATCCTAAATTGAATATCGTTATAAAATTAAATTTGGAGGTAATAAACCTAAAAAGGTCGATCAGCTAAAGAGCCATATCAATAATCAATTATCATCAGTTTATTAAGGTAACTGTTAAATAGAAACTGTTAATTTCACTATTAATTAGAGTAACTGTAGCAGTTAGCCTCTTTAATTGAGATGGTTATGATAACTTTCAAGGCAAAAAGCATAAAAAAAGAGGATTTATCGCATAATCATGCTATTTGCGGTCTAGACCGCTCTGAATTTGCGCTACTGCTAGATGCAGCATACGCTTTAGCCGTTGCGTTTTTGTGCAAGGACTTCTACCATAACGATAAATACTATCAAGATAATAAGCAGAGATTATGACCGTAACTACTTTTAATCATTTAACCGAGCGCTTGGACAATAAAAAAACGGCTTCAAGCGATAATACCGCTGCTATTAGCTATAGCCTAGATTTCGCCCGTTTTAATGAGCACCTAGTCGACGTGACCTTGAGCTTTACAGCGACTATGGACTGCCCTGAGCTGTGGCTGCCGGCATGGATTCCGGGTAGTTATTTGATGCGTGAGTTTGCGCGTAATATTACCGCTGTTCATTATGAGATGGGAGCAGATGAGCCGACTCTCTCTTTCCGCGCGCAAAAAATAGATAAGCACAGCTGGCAGCTACCAGAGGCAATAGTAGGACAAGCAATAAAAGTGCAGTATGAAGTCTACTGCTATGATTTGTCCGTGCGTAGCGCTTATGTCGATCAGCAGCGTCTTTATGGTAATTTCACCTCACTAGCTTTGGCAGTGACAGATCAAGAACAGTCTCCTGTACAAGTCAGTTTATTAGTTCCAGCCGCTTTTATAGCTAACAATAATAATGATGATGCCACAACTGATAGCTTTATAGATAATAATGAGACTAACCAAAGTGATGCGGTGTTAGCTTGTGGCCTTAAAGCTAGCCATTTACAGCTAGATAATCATCACGGTTATGGCCTGCAAGCAGACGATTACTATCAGCTGATTGATCATCCGTTTGAGATTGCCAGGCAACAGTCCTTTGACTTTATTATTCAAGACGATAAGCATCAAACCTTGCCACATAGCTTTTATCTCTCAGGCAGACATAATGCCAATATGGGGCGCTTGCAACAAGACATCACGCAGATTTGTCAGACTTATCTGAACTGGTTAGGAGACGCGCCCTTTAGTGATTACACCTTTATGACCTATGCCAGCGGTCAAGATTATGGCGGCCTTGAACATATCAATTCAACGAGTTTGATTACGCCGCGTAACGATCTGCCAAGTAGTGATGAGCCCGTATTGCCTAGCTCAGATTATCAGCGCTTTTTGGGTCTGTGTAGCCATGAGTACTTTCATGCGTGGTGGGTGAAGACGGTACGCCCTGATGTGATGATGGATGTGGATTTGCGCCGCGAAGCTTTTACCCCGCTTCTTTGGGTGTTTGAGGGCTTTACCTCTTATATTGACGATTTTATGCTGCAAGCGGCAGGTGTCATCGATAAACCCAGCTATCTAAAGCTATTGGCAGAGCAGATCAACCGCTATTATCAAACCGATGGCCGCGCCAACCAAAGCGTTGCCGAATCGAGCTTCGATGCTTGGATTAAGCTCTATCGTAGCGATGAAAATACCGGCAATGCTGGTATCAGTTACTACAATAAAGGCGCTTTAGTCGCGCTGTGTTTGGATCTAACGCTGTTACAAAAGAGCGACGGCCGCTATCGCTTATTCGATGTTATCAGAGCCTTTTATGCGCGGGCCAAGCAAAACGACAAACAGCGTATCGGTATCAGTAGCGCCGATATGGGAGCAGTGATTAGCGAGTTTATGCCAAAGGCGGAGTGGCAAGATTTTGAGCAGCGTTATATCAATGGGGTTGAGGAGTTGCCCATTGAGATGCTGCTGAGCATTAATGGTATCAGCTGGCATGAGAACGAGATAGAAACGGCAGATAAAAACATCCCTTGGGGCATGCGCTGTCAAGAAACCGCTATGGGGCTAAAGGTTAATCGCGTGCAGCGCGGTAGCATAGCGGCAACGGCTAGTATCTCAGCTAATGATATCATTGTCGCCATTGACGGTATCAAGGCCACCAGTAAGCAGTTAGCGCTATTTAGTCCTCTTAACCAACCAGTGAGCTGTCATTTGTTCCGCCGCGACGAGCTAATGACGATTACGGTGCGGCCAAAACAGAGCGCCGCTACCGCCACTCAGGGACAAGAAGCGTTCCCGCATAAGATAAGTTTAACGCTAGCGAGTGCAGATGACGCGGAAAAAGAGTCTGACAAGGCAGCGTCTGCTGCGGCTTGGCTAGAAGTTCTATCTGACTAATCGCGCTCAAACCTTATTTAGGCATAAGACTTTTACTCATAGTAAAAGTCTTATCATCGATCTAGGTTGTTTCAGCGTTGCCGTGCTGGTAAGTAATAGGGTTGAGCTGTAGTTAGGCTTAGGCTGCATTTTCATTAGTGACATCGGTATTGTCTTCTGCTTCTAAGTCCTCTGCTGCAGGCGTAGGAGCATTTTTAGTCAGCCAATCTTCTAAGATTCTGATAATACGTGGTTGGTCTTTGGTTATCTGTACGGCCAGTCGGCGCATCTCTACATCAGTACCATATCTAAGCTGTACCTGGGCGAGTTGCAATACGGCTCGCTGGTGAGCAAGCATCCCGCGGGCAAAAGCTAAATCTGCGACAGGAGAGTCCGTACCCATTCTGATATTATAGTTCATAGAACCTACAATATCCGCATAGTCAAGCTGCATAGCTTCAGTATTAGGCTTAGGGTTAGGGGCATCAGGATGGCTGGCCAGCCACTTATTGCTGATGCCGATCTTTTGTTGCTGAGAGTCGATAATTTCTTGAGCCAGTAGTTTGAGCTCACGATCTGTTCCATATTTGAGCTGTAGTTCTGCCAGATTTACAGCGCCGCGATGAAGAGCGAGTATGCTTTTGGCAAAAGCGGTATCTGGGTCGTTATAAACCATGCCTATCATGATCTCATTATCCATTCTAGTCATCGCTTTGCTATAGTCCTCCATCATCTGCTCACTATTGACCATACTCTCGTCCGTTTCATCCGCTACTATTACCTCATCAGTCTCTTCTTGAGTCGCCGAGCTTTGCGTGACTATAGGGGTATCGGTGGTCTCTACTGTTGTTTCGCTAGGATCAGAGGCAGGCTGACAAGCACTTAGGGCAAGCCCTGCCACAACGCTGATGAGAGAAGCGCTAAAACGCGATGACAGTATCATAGTAATCCTTAACATAAGCCGGCGGGATCAAACGTAACCATAGAAAATGGTAGTTAAATACTAGCAGATTTAACAGATAAATCTAGTGAGTTTGAGAGAGCTATTTCAATATGATTAAGGCGCTTGTGGTAGCCTTAATAATAACTACGATTTTCTGAACAGTATAAAGGCCTATTAGTTATCAATCCCTAACTGCTTACAGCGCTCAGCATTGAGATGAATTCGCATAAACTCTCCGCTCGCGAGTGTCTCTAAGTCAAAACCAGCAACCGACCAGCGAATAAGGCGTAAGCAAGGTAGGCCCACGTGCGCAGTCATGCGTCTGACTTGACGATTTTTGCCCTCATAAATCGTCAGAATCAGCCACGAAGTCGGAACGTTTCTGCGCTCGCGTATCGGTGGATCACGTTGCCACAATTTAATAGGTAGCTCGTCTTCTGCGACCATTTTTGCTGTCGCAGGCAGCGTCATACCGTCTTTTAGCAACACACCGTTTGATAATTTATCGAGCTGCTCTTGGCTGGCAGTCCCCTCGACTTGCACCAGATAAGTTTTACCTTGTTTATACTTATCATCATTAAAGGTTTTTTGGCTAGGCGGATGGGTAATGGCTTTATTCACCCGTCCATCACTAGTCAAAATTAATAGACCCTCTGAGGTGGCATCTAGACGGCCGGCTACGCGCAGTGACTTATCGGTGAAATACTGCGATAGGGTGATATGGTTATTATTACTGTCATCACGAAACTGACTTTGTACTCCATAAGGTTTGTTAAAAAGCACTAAGCTTGAGGTGGCCATGAGAGGGGTGTTCCTAATTAAAGATCAGAGATAGTCATACTATCAATCTTTGCCATAAAAAACACCTCAACAGTATTATACCATTGAGGTGTAGCTATCATTTAAGCGCTCTATATCGCTCAACTAGCGTTGTAGCGATTTGTTAATCACTATTATAATGAAGCGATAGCTTCGTTAAATAACTTACTCGGACGCATGGCCGCTTCCGCTAGTTTTTCATCAGCTAAGTAGTAGCCTTTGATATCTATAGATTTGCCTTGCGCTTCATTCATCTCTTCAACGATCGCTTGTTCATTATTCTCAAGCTGCTCAGCTAGAGGCGCAAACTGAGCTTTTAGCTCGGCATCTTGATCTTGCGCCGCAAGCTCCTGTGCCCAATACATTGCCAGATAAAAATGGCTACCACGGTTGTCTAATTCGCCAGTCTTACGCGATGGCGACTTGTCATTGACTAACAGCTTTTCGGTAGCTTTATCTAGTGAGTCTGCAAGTATTTGAGCTTTGGGATTGTCGTCATTCTTGGCTAAATGCTCCAAGGATTCAGTCAAGGCCAAGAACTCGCCTAAAGAGTCCCAGCGTAGATGGTTTTCCTCAATCAGCTGCTGCACGTGCTTAGGAGCAGAGCCGCCAGCGCCGGTCTCAAATAAACCGCCGCCTTTCATTAGTGGTACTACCGAGAGCATCTTAGCGCTCGTTCCAAGCTCTAAAATAGGGAACAAGTCAGTCAGATAATCTCGCAGGATATTACCGGTAGCTGAGATGGTATCAAGGCCGCGAGCGACGCGCTCTAAAGTGTAACGCATCGCGCGGACCTGCGACATGATCTCAATATGTAAGCCATCAGTGTCGTGGTCTTTTAGGTACATATTGACCTTTTTGATCAGCTCGTTTTCGTGCGGACGATATGGATCTAACCAGAAGATAACCGGCGTATTTGACTCACGTGCACGGCGTACAGCAAGCTTAATCCAGTCTTGGATAGGCTCGTCTTTAGTCTGACACATGCGCCAGATATCGCCTTTTTCAACGCGCTGCTCCATTAATACTTCATCAGTATCCACATCGACAATACGAGCGATACCGTCTGCAGCTGACTCGAAAGTCTTGTCATGTGAGCCATACTCTTCTGCTTTTTGTGCCATAAGGCCGACGTTTGGTACGGTTCCCATTGTTGTAGGGTCAAAATTACCATGCCACTTACAGAAATTGATCATCTCTTGATAGATACGCGCAAAAGTAGATTCAGGCATAACTGCTTTGCAATCATAAAGCTTGCCATCAGCGCCCCACATCTTACCACCTGAGCGAATCATCGCTGGCATAGACGCATCGACGATCACATCGCTTGGCGAATGAAAGTTAGTGATGCCTTTATTAGAGTCGACCATAGCTAGGCGCGGACGATGGACTTGGCAAGCGTGTAAGTCTTCTTCGATCTCTTCGCGCAGTGAGGCGGGTAGCTCTTTGATCTTTTCGTATAAAGAGGCCATGCCGTTATTGACATTGATGCCTAATTCATCGAATAGTGCGCCATGTTTTTGAAAAGCGTCTTTATAATAAATTCTGACCGCATGACCGAAGACGATAGGATGCGAGACTTTCATCATCGTCGCTTTGACGTGCAATGAAAATAAGATACCGGCTTCGCGGCAGTCTTCCATTTCGCGCTCATAGAACTCAAGCAAGGATTTTTTGCTCATAAACATTAGATCGATGACTTCTTTATCTAATAAAGCCAATTTCTCTTTTTTGACCATGATAGTGCCATCGTCAGCTAACAGCTCCATACGTATGGTACGCGCTTTATCCAAGGTCATCGATTGCTCACCGTGGTAAAAATCACCGCTATGCATGTGCGAGACGTGCGTGCGTGACCACTGTTTCCATTCGCCCATTGAGTGCGGATGTTTACGCGCGTAGTTTTTGACCGCTTTTGGCGCGCGGCGATCTGAGTTGCCTTCACGTAGTACTGGGTTGACTGAGCTACCTAAAGCCTTGCCATAGCGGCGACGAATCTCTTTTTCTTCCTCAGTTTCCGGATCTTCTGGCAAATTAGGAATCGCATAGCCTTTACTTTGTAGCTCTTTGATAGCGGCTTCGAGCTGCTGCACAGAAGCACTAATATTAGGCAGTTTTATAATATTAGTATCAGGATCTTGGGTGAGACGACCAAGCTCCGCTAAGTTGTTAGGAACGCGCTGCGATTCGTCAAGATAGTCAGGAAACTCAGCCAAAATGCGCGCGGCAACGGAGATGTCACTCGTCTCTACTTCGACGCCTGCGGTTTTGGTAAAGGCTTCAACGATAGGCAAAAAAGATAGGGTGGCTAGCGCTGGGGCTTCGTCGGTTTTTGTGTATATAATTTTTGACATTGTAATCTCTTATTCCTTTTGGTTGTCATTAAGCGTTTGATTCTTATAAAAATAAAAGGTGTTTGCGAATTGAAATAAAGACAGCTGCAAACGGGTAGGGCGATAAGTGGTTCATTTATCAAAGTGATAATACGGGTAAGCTAACCATCGAAGGGAGTGCTTAAAGATAGTTAATAATAGCCAGTTTCAGTTGATTGACCCTTCTAAACGATTGGAAATAGTCTCATTTTGAATAGCTTAAGGCTAATTTTAACATTAGCCCACAGAGAACAACAGCGACACGAGTGTTTTTTACCATAACGAGACTAAAATAAAACGTGCCACGCTCATATCAGAAACTATTCGTGGAGATCGTTTAAAGTATGAGCATCAAGGATTACGGCTCAACTTAATCGTTATGAGCTCAAAGCTATTTTAAAGCTATTGTATTGAGGCGATCGTATCATTTAGCAGTTTGCTTGGGCGCATGACATCTTCAGCCCGTTCTTTGTCTAGTAGATAATAACCGCCGATATCAACAGCGTTTCCTTGCACCTCATTGAGATCTTTGACAATGGCGTCTTCATTATCGGCGAGGGCTTTAGCTAGTGGTGTAAAGGTCTGCTTTAACTCACTATTGTCATTTTGCGCTGCTAGCGCCTGAGCCCAGTATAGCGCTAGATAGAAGTGGCTGCCACGGTTATCAAGCTCGCCGGCTTTGCGTGAGGGCGATTTATTATTCATTAGTAGTTGTTCTGTCGCAGTATCTAATGTATCTGACAACACTTGCGCTTTATCATTGTCTTCGTGAATAGCCAAGTGCTCTAATGATTCTGCTAAAGCTAAAAACTCGCCTAATGAATCCCAGCGTAGATGGTTTTCCTCAACCAATTGCTGCACATGCTTCGGCGCTGAGCCACCAGCCCCGGTCTCAAACAAGCCGCCACCGTTCATCAGCGGTACGATAGAGAGCATTTTTGCACTGGTTCCTAGCTCTAAAATTGGGAATAGATCAGTAAGATAATCGCGCAGCACGTTACCGGTGACTGAGATGGTATCTTTGCCTGCTTTTAGACGCTCTAAGGTGAAGCGCGTGGCTTCGCGTACCGGCATGATACGAATATCTAAGCCTTCAGTATCGTGATCTTTTAGGTAACGCTCTACTTTTTTGATTAAAGCCGCGTGATGTGGGCGTTTTTTATCTAGCCAAAAGATAGTAGGTACTTGGCTAGCGCGAGCGCGAGTGACGGCGAGCTTTACCCAGTCTTGAATCGGTGCGTCTTTGACCTGGTTCATCCGCCAGATATCTTCTTGTTCGACTTGATGTTCAGTGAGCACGTTGCCGGCAGCATCTAGTACTTGCACTCTGCCTGCAGATGGGATTTGGAAGGTTTTGTCATGTGAGCCATATTCTTCTGCTTTTTGGGCCATTAACCCGACGTTAGGCACTGAACCCATCGTTGCTGGATCAAAGGCGCCGTGCTCTTTGCAAAATTTAATGGTCTCATCATAAACACAAGCGTAGCTACTATCCGGAATGACGGCTTTGGTATCGTGCAGTTCATGATCAGCGCCCCACATCATGCCTGAGCTACGAATCATCGCCGGCATGGAGGCATCGACGATGACATCGCTAGGCACATGCAAATTGGTGATGCCTTTTTCTGAATTTACCATCGCTAGACCAGGATTGTGCTGATAGATATTTGCAATCTCAGCTTCAATGGCTTGGCGTTTGTCAGCAGGTAACTCCTCTAACTTAGCGAGTAGATTACTAAAGCCATTATTGACATTGACGTCTAGCGCTTTAAAAGTATCGCCGTATTTTTCAAATAGCTCTTTAAAATAAACCTTTACCGCTTCACCAAAGATAATAGGATCAGAGACCTTCATCATGGTGGCTTTTAGATGTAAAGAGAACAACACATCTTTTGCTTTTGCGTCCTTAACTTGCGCGTCTAAAAATGCAACTAAGGCGTCATGGCGCAGTACCGCTGCATCAATCACCTCGCCTGCGAGTAGGGGCGCTGACGCTTTTAGCTCAGTAATTTCTCCATTATCGTTAGTAAATTCGATACGATAATCTGTCGGCTCGTCAACTGTCACTGAGGTCTCTGTATCGGCAAAGTCGCCATGATCCATAGTCGCCACGTGCGACTTAGAATCTGGACTCCACGCGCCCATGGAGTGCGGATGACGTCTAGCGTAAGCCTTGACGGCTTTTGGTGCGCGGCGATCTGAGTTGCCCTCACGTAGAATAGGATTGACCGCGCTGCCTTTAATCTTGTCATAACGAATACGTACGTCTTGCTCTTTATCCGTTTCTGGATGATCGGGATAGTCAGGTAAGAAGTACCCTTTATCTTGTAGCTCCTTGATAGCTGCCTTTAGCTGTGGAATAGAAGCGCTAATATTAGGTAGTTTAATAACGTTAGCGCCAGGCGTTTTAACCAATTCACGCAGCTTTTGAAAGGCGCTAGGAATACGCTGCTCTTCAGTCAAAAAATCAGGGAATAAAGCAATGATGCGTCCTGCTAACGAGATGTCAGCAGTTTCAACCTCAATGCCTGCGGTATTGGCAAAAGCTGTGACGATAGGTAAAAAGGAGAGGGTAGCTAGCGCTGGGGCTTCATCCGTTATTGTATAAATTAGTTTTGACATTATAGTAGTTATTCCTTTAAGTGATTATCAATAATAAATGTTAAGTTTGGCAATTTCGTATTTGCTAATAGTATTCCGCTTTGAGTTACCTTCAGCCTTCAGTTAACAACGGCTACGCGTGTAAATAAATGATTTTAGAGTAAGAATTGGCGGGTGGTCTCTTGCAGAATGTTGCTTCTACTGAGAGTTTTTACAATAAACCTTTTTATAGCAAACCTTTATCAAAAAGTCTTTTGGCTATCATCGTTAAAACGCCTACATAGGTAAGCCGCCCAAAATCAATGATAGTCAATGATAAATAATGCATTGTGTTGGCAAACTATAAATTCAAGACGATGTCAATGTATCAAAATGAACTAGGGATAGTATGATTGCTAATATCTCATATCTTGGAATTATATTAAACTGTTAAAAGCCTTATTCTAGCAGTCATCAGTATGAATAGCATCTTTTTGCCAGCTTTAGTATGAGCTATTTTTTTATTTTTTAGCGCATATTAAAGCTAATTCACCGCTAAAAATGCATAAAAGAGAACCGTTAGAGTTTTGCAAATTGTAACCGCATTCTTATCAAAGTTTGTTAGGCTAAGAGTGACTTAGTACACAATAATAGTAGGTGTCATGAATTTAGAGTATGCGCTAGTAGGTGATATGAGTTGGCAAACCCAAGCTGATTGGCAAGCGCCTGACACGCCATTTATGTCTTTTGCCTTTTGGCAGGCGCTAAGTGATACTGGTGCCATCGGTGAAAAAGCAGGCTGGCTGCCGATTTATGTCGTTGTTTATGATGGTGATAAGCACCGTCCTATTGCGGTGATGCCGGTTTTTGTTAAAGGTCATCATCAAGGCGAGTTTGTGTTTGACTACTCTTGGGCGCAGGCTTACGCACATTACGGTTTGGATTATTATCCGCGTCTAGTGACGAGCGTGCCTTATACACCGATTAGTGGTCAACGTCTATGGCTAGCGGCAAATCGGAGCTTAACGCCTGAAATAATACAGACCGCCATCAAAGGGGTAGATGATATTGCTCAGCAAGTCGGCGCGTCTAGCTGGCATTGCTTATTTGCTGAGTCTAAGCTTGCGACTATAGCTGCTTCATCAAGCCAAGAGATTGCGAAGGTTATTGATAAGAGCCGCATAGCCTTAGCTGGCGAAGATGGTAGTCAGACACAAAGGCAGCAGCCAGAATCAAGAAGCATAAACAAAACGTCTTTGCCTATCCTTGAGCGTCAAGGTTGTCAGTTTTTATGGCAAAACAAAAACTTGATCGCCAATGCTCAACCTTTCACTGATTTTGATGACTTCTTGGCGACGCTAAGAGCGAAAAAGCGCAAGACTATCCGCGCTGAGCGCCGTAAAGTTGCCGAGCAAAATATCGTATGTGCGCGTAAACGCGGTAGCGATATCACCGATAGTGACTGGAAAGCGTTTTATCATTGTTACGTCATGACTTATGCCGTGCGCGGTCAGCAGCCTTATCTCACGTTGGACTTTTTTATGGCGCTCGCATCGAGTATGCCTGAGCACTTAATGCTGGCGCTCGCGTATGACAACGATAACGAGATTATCGCTAGTAGTTTGTTTCTGTACGATAAGCCTGATAGCGAGCATTCAACGCTTTATGGGCGCTACTGGGGCGCGCTTGCTGACTATGACAGCTTACACTTTGAGCTGTGCTATTATCAGGGCATAGCATTTGCTATTGAACAAGGTTTGCAGTATTTTGATCCGGGTACGCAAGGCGAGCACAAGCTAGTGCGCGGGTTTATTCCGACGACGACCCACTCCTTACATCGTATTTATGATGAGCGCTTTATTCCAGCGATCAGCAATTTTTGTATGGAGGATCGCCAACGTATGGCGCAGTATCGTCAACAAGCGCACGAAGCTTTGCCGTTCAATGCTGACAATATGCCAGTCTTTGATAGTGAGCAATAACCACCACTTAAAACCTCCCTTCTACCTTATTATCAAATACTAGGGTTTTGAAGGCTATTTTTTGTGTTTTTATCTCTAATAATCAATCGCTTTTGTTAATTATGCCAAGTCACTCTTCTAACGCTCGTACTCCTTCTACTATATCGCCACCGGCAGCGTTATCTTCTTGGCTCAATGTCGAAGGCTCACTGACTGCCATATTAGAAGCAAAGTCAGGTCAACCTCTGCGGGTAGAGCGCTGTTTCGAAGGTTATCGGCTATTGAGCTTAGCGCAAAAAAAGCAGCTCGGCATGTCAGTCAAGCAGTACAACAGACCGATACTGGCTTGGGTGCGCGAAGCGAAACTATATGGCGATAGTGAGCAGCCTTGGGTATGGGCACAAAGCGTTTTTCCGCTACCTAGTTTGCAGGGATCTGCCAAGCGCTTACAACAGCTAAAAGGCACGCCTATCGGTTATGTACTCTTTAAGCGCCGCCGGACGCTACCCCATCAGCGCTTTATCTCCCATACTGAGCAAGGGTGGCAGCGCCAAACCCGCTATGATTGGTACGGTAGAAGATTATTAATTAGTGAAACCTTTTTGCCGGACTTTTTGTCTCGTCTTGATAAGTGCTAGGTGCTGAGCAAATCTCTGAGGAACGTGCGCAATAAATGAGGAGATTGTGGCTTAGTAAGCTAAACTAGTAACTCATCAAGGCCTGCTATTTTGGTACTTCTTTTTTCATAGCCTAAAAAAATCTCATTTACTCAGCCCAAAGTGAGTTTTTGCATTTACCTTATCGGGTTTCATGTTAAACTCAAATTACAGCAAAATTTCAGTAGGATAAGACCTGCAAGATGGATGCTGAAGTATCGTCACCAAGCATGAGTTTATTTTAGGTTTATTATAAGCCAGCACTCAGCGCTTACTCTTCTATTTTTAAACCCTTTTTATCATTCTCAATAAAAATATGCTATAGGACATAACTATGTTTAAAGATATCTCTATAAAAGAATTTGATCCAAAACTTGCTGAAGCCATGGAAGCTGAAAGCCAGCGTCAAGAGAGTCATATCGAGCTTATCGCCTCAGAGAACTACTGCTCGCAAGCGGTAATGGAAGCCCAGGGCTCAGATCTAACTAATAAATATGCCGAAGGCTATCCAGGTAAGCGTTACTATGGCGGCTGTGAACATGTCGATGTCGTTGAGCAATTGGCTATTGACCGTGCCAAAGAATTATTTGGCGCAGAGTACGTCAACGTCCAGCCGCATTCAGGTAGCCAAGCCAACTCTGCCGTATTCTTAGCGTTACTTGAAGCCAATGATACGGTGCTTGGCATGAGTCTTGATGCTGGTGGTCACTTGACCCATGGCGCGCATATCAACTTCTCAGGTATAAACTACAACGCGGTACAGTATGGCTTAGTCGAAGAAACTGGTCTTATTGATTATGACGAGGTCGATCGCTTAGCGCGCGAGCATAAGCCGAAGATGATCATCGCGGGTTTCTCTGCTTATTCGCAAGTCGTCGATTGGCAGCGTTTCCGTGATATCGCTGATGAAATCGGCGCGTATTTCTTAGTCGATATGGCGCACATTGCAGGCCTTGCTGCCACTGGCGCGTATCCAAACCCAGTACCATTCGCTGATGTGGTCACTAGTACTACGCATAAAACCTTACGTGGGCCGCGCTCAGGTATCATCATGTCGCGCGACGACAAGCTTGCCAAAAAGCTTAACTCTGCGGTTTTCCCAGGCAACCAAGGTGGTCCATTGATGCACGCCATCGCGGGCAAAGCGGTCTGCTTTAAAGAAGCACTCGAAGACAACTTTAAAACTTATCAAGAGCAAGTAGTTAAAAACGCCAAAGCCATGGCAGCGGTAATTATCGATCGCGGTTATGAAATCATCTCTGGTGGAACTGAAAACCATCTGATGTTAATTAGCCTCGTTAAGCAAGAGATGACTGGTAAAGAAGCGGATAAGTGGCTCGGCGATGCGTTCATTACTGTAAACAAAAACGCGGTTCCAAACGATCCAAAATCTCCATTCGTGACTTCTGGTATCCGTATCGGTACGCCAGCATTGACCACTCGTGGCTTCGATGAAGCAGACGTTAAAGACGTGGCGAACTGGATTTGTGACGTGTTAGATAGCCGCGGTGATGAGCAAGTAATCGCTGATACCCGCGAAAAAGTAAAAGCCATCTGCGCGAAAAAGCCAGTTTATGAGAAAAATCAGTAAGTCTTTTAGACTGTTAAAAATAAAACCGCTTAGCGTTTTGCTGAACTGACCCCCTAAACTTGGACAGTTTAAGTTGATATCAAGGACTGAGTTCTGTATTGCACAGGGCTCAGTCCTTTTAGTTTTAGCTGAATTCTCTCATGGTTATAGTAATGCATATACTCATGAATCTGTCTCTCTAAAGCCTCAATCGTTTTAGGCTTTTGAATGTAGAGAGTTTCACACTTCAAAGCCCCAAAGAAACTCTCCATTAACGCATTATCTAAACAGTTTCCCTTTCGACTCATACTTTGCTTTATATTATTTTCTTTGAGCGTATTGGCAAACGGTTTCATCTGGTAATGCCACCCTTGATCTGAATGCAGCGTTAGCTCCTCTCTACCCTTACGCTTTAATGCTATGCCTTTAACCGCACGTTCAAGCATGTGTTTGACCAAATCATATACAGGTCGTCTTGAGAGCTGGTAGCTGACAATCTCATTGTTATAGCAATCGAGTATTGGAGACAGATACAGTTTATCATCGCCCACTTTAAACTCAGTAATGTCAGTGAGCCACCTGCGATTGGGCGCTTTCGCTCTAAACCTACGCTTAACGCTGTTCTTGGCAATGACGCCGCATTGTCCTTTGTAGGATCGATACTTCTGCCTTCTGATTCTGGCAGTCAGCTTAAGCTGTCCCATAAGCCGTGCAATTAGCTTGTGGTTATGAGTTAAACCCTCGTTCTTAAGTGCTTGAGTTATTCGGCGGTAGCCATATCGACCTTTATGGTGATGATAGATATCACAGATACGCTGTTTAAGATCAGC